>JBKJKS010000581.1:0-2566 GCA_046597295.1 Saprospiraceae bacterium | reverse complement strand
CTCGAACTCAACGCCGACGAGCTGATACGCCGGACCGATTTGGAAGAAGAAACCGTACAGAATGTACTGCGCATTCTCGCCGATGAATTCGAGGAGGAAAAATAACATTCGGAATATATTGACAAATGGTGGGGCAAACGCAGGTTTTCCCCACCATTTTTTATTGTATCTTTGCGGAGCTTTAAGCAAAAAGCATTTTTCTCCTGGCGATAGGGGAACAACGGGACGGGGGAGCATCCCTTTCTTGTTTTTTTTAAACTAAATTGACTTGGCTTTCTAGACGGCATTATGTAGCGGCAATTACGCGTTTCCCCGCGGGCGCGAACCTTTCAAACTTTCTCAACTAAGCAGGAAAAATCTCTGCATGGCGCAAAAATTAATTAAGATAGCAAAGGAATTCAACGTTGGTCTGCACACCATCGTCGAGACGCTGCATGGTAGGGGCTTCCCGGATGTGGAAGAAAAGCCGACCGCAGACATCACGGACGCGATGCTCGTTGTACTCCAGCAGGAATTTCAGAAAGACCTGGCTATCAAGCAGGAAGCGGACAAACTGGCCCGCCCCGTCCTGAAAAAAGAACTGACCGGCGTCCACGTCGGTCATGCTACTGCCGTCCCTACCGCTACCGCTCCTCCCCCACCTGCCACCCCGCCGCCCATTCAACGCACTTCTTTCCTGCCTTCCCGGGAAGAGGGTCCCCGGTCGACGCCGCCGCCCCCCAAAGCGGAACCCCAGCCCCAACCGGTGGTGGCCAAAACGGAGGAGTCGGAAGTCTCCCATCGCGAACGCCCGTCCAATCGGGTACTGGGCAGGATCGATCTGACCCCCCCCAAACCGGCGCCCAAAGTCGAAGCGAAGCCCATGCCCGAACCGCCCAAAGCGGAGCCGGTAGTGGCCAAACAACCCGATCCGCCCGCTCCCCCGCAGGAGAGCAAAACGCCGGATGCTCCACCCGCTCCGCCGGATAAAGTGCCGGGCGCTGACGAAGTAGCCCCCTCGCCCGATTCGGAATTCTACCGGGCCGATGCCCCGCAATTGCGTGGCCTCAAAATCATGGGCCGCATCAGCCTCGACAAGCCGAAACCTGAATCCACGGGTGGCGGCGACAACCGCGGCGGGCGCCGTGACGGCCAGCCCGGCAATAACCGGGACCGCGGTGGACGCCGCGACGGTCCGCCTGGTAGCCAGACCGGCGGTGGCCAGACCGGCAATCGCAACGGCACACCCCAGGGCAATACCGGGCAGAATCCCACCAACCGCCCGGCGAATGCCGATGGTACGCCGCAAACCCCGGGTACCGGCGGTGGCAGCAACAATGCCAACGACTCCCGGCGCAAACGCACCCGCAAAAAGGTGCAGCAGCCCATCAATACGACCAACGTACCGGCTTCCGCCTCGGCGGGCGCCAGCGTCGCCGACCGGCGCGGCCGCGGACCCATGGGCAACCGCCCCGATGCCCCGAAAGAGGTGTCGCAAAAGGATATTGAAGATCAAATCCGGCAGACCATGGCCCGTATGGGCGCCGGTGCCAGCCGTAAACGCCAGAAAGTACGCCGCGACAAGCGCGATGTGCGCCGCGAACGCGCCGAAATGGCCGCGCAGGAGCGCACGGAAGGCGAAAAGAAACTGCAGGTCACGGAGTTTATCTCCGTCTCGGACCTCGCCTCCATGATGAGCCTGAAACCCTCGGACATCATCAAAACCTGTATGAGCCTGGGCATCTTCGTTTCCATCAACCAGCGGCTCGATGCCGAGTTGATCGAAGTGGTGGCCAGCGAATTCGACTTTGAGGTCCAGTTCATCAGCGCGGAAGAACAGGTGGAAGTGGAAGAGGATGTGGTGGACAACCCGGACGAGCTGGTCAGCCGCCAGCCTATCGTGACCGTCATGGGCCACGTCGACCACGGTAAGACCTCGCTGCTCGACTTTATCCGCAGCGCCAACGTTGCCGAAGGCGAAGCCGGCGGTATTACGCAGCACATCGGCGCCTATGAAGTAATGGTGGGCGACCAGAAAGATAAAAAAATCACTTTCCTCGATACGCCGGGCCACGAAGCCTTTACCGCCATGCGGGCCCGGGGTGCGAAGGTGACCGACATCGCCATCATTGTGATCGCCGCTGACGACAGCATCATGCCGCAAACCCGGGAGGCCATTAGCCACGCCCAGGCCGCCGGTGTGCCGCTGGTCTTCGCCATCAACAAAATCGACAAGGCCGGCGCCGATCCCGAACGGATCAAGAACGAGCTGGCCCAGATGAACCTGCTGGTAGAAGAATGGGGCGGCAAATACCAGAGCCAGGACATTTCGGCCAAAAAGGGCGAGAACGTGGACAAGCTGCTGGAAAAAGTGCTGCTCGAAGCCGAGCTGCTCGAACTGAAAGCTAATCCCGACCGCCGCGCCGTGGGTACGGTGCTCGAAGCCTCGTTGGACAAAGGCCGGGGCTACGTCACCAAAATACTGGTCGAGAACGGTACGATCCGCGACGGCGATCCCATTATTGCCGGCGAGTTTGCCGGTAAGGTGAAAGCCATGTTCAACGAGCGCGGCAAGAAGGTGAAAGAG
>JBKJKS010000560.1:0-2887 GCA_046597295.1 Saprospiraceae bacterium | reverse complement strand
CGGTTGACCGGAACCGGCCAAAAAAAGCGAAGCCAAAAAAAAGGGTACTAGTAGGTTGGTTTGGGTGTTCATAGGTTTTCATTTCTACAGCTGGCTCCCGGCAAAACCGGGAACCTTCCAATAGGCAGGATTAAAACTGGGATATTTTAATACTGAATGCTCAGGCAGGGATCAGACCGAAGGCCCGTTTAGGAAATAACATGGGTGCGAGAGTCCCATTTGGGGAAACCCGAATTACTTACATGATAGATAATGGATATACGGAAAAAAATAACCTGGCAGATTGCAATGCCTGAAAAGATGGAACCACGCCTTATGGGCTCCGAATAAAATGGGATGGGCCAGGGATTAAGTAAAGGCTACAAGTAGATTATCTATGCAAATATATACGAAATATTTTGAGTTGGGACATCGGAAAAGGTAACTTTTAAGAAAAATCTGCGCAAGACACCCCCTATGCTTGCAGCAGCTCGGCAAACACCAGCCAAGCCGGACCTGCCGCTGGATTGGGAAGAATAGCCTACTTGTCCAGATCCGGCCGGTGGCCTTGATGTCCTGAGCCACTACATAGTACAGCCATCAAGGTTTTCCCAGAAAAGCGGCCATCCACTCGCGCCGGAAATCATACTGGGCCTGGGGCAGACCGTGGCCGCTGTCCGGATAGAGGTAGTACTTTTTCACCTTGGTTTTCAAGGCATTGTACATGGCGAAATTGATGGCCGGCGGGCACACGTCGTCGAACAGGCCGACCCCCATCAGCACGGGACAGGTGACCTGCGGCGCGAGGTTCATGATATCGATGTAGTCCAGTACGCCGTAGACCTGGTCCCAGGAATGGCCAGGCAGGGCCACGTACTGGTTGAACTCATTGGCCGGCCAGCGGGCCACCTGGAAGTAGGTCCGGAAGTCGGAGAGGAAGGGCACGTCGGGCAGGCAGAGCTTGATGCGCGGATCCAGCGCCGCCGAGGCCACGCTCAATGCGCCACCCTGGCTGGAGCCCATGACCCCGATCCGCGCCGTATCGATCTCGGGACGGCTGGTCAGGAAATCCACCGCGCGCAGGCAGTCCATGTAGGCCCCGCGGTAGATGTAGGTTTCCTTATCCTCGATGCCGGTTTGCAGGTAACCGGGGAAGCCCGGCTGCACGTCGTCCCGGCTGTTACCGTGGCCGCGAATGTTGAGAAAGAACTGGGCAAAGTCTTCGTTGCTGAGGTCGGAAGGCTCCATGATCGTGCCGTAGCCCTGCACGTGTAGCATGGCCGGCAGGTTGGACTTGCCGCGCGGCTGCGCATACCAGCCGCGCACCCGCACGTTGCCGAGCGATTTCATTTCGACCAGGTACACGTCCACTCTGGGCGTCGAGCGCTGGGTGTCGGGTGTGAGGCGGTACTCCGGCGCCACACGGGCGAGCTCGGTTTTGGCGCGGGCCCAGTACTGATCGAAATCCGGCGGGCGCGTCGGCTGGTAGGCCACGCGCTCGGGTGCGACGGCAAAACCGTGGCGCTGCTGCAGCACATAACCGCCATTGCCCTGTAGTGCGACCTGCGCGATGTAAAAGCCGGGCGGCACCGGTGGAAAAGCGTAGGAGAATGAAGTATCGCGGGTCGGGCCGACCCGGAAGGGCCGCGATTTTGACATGATGGAATCGCCGGTGAAACTCCGCAGTACGCAACGCAGCTCGCCGGAGAGCGTATCCTTCCAGTCATTCTGCAGCGCTACGCGAATGCTGACCGGGGTTCCCTCGTCAAAAACGTTGGACAGGTCGGCATTGGCGACCGTAAGGTGGACCTTGTCCTTCCAGGTAACCGGTTCCAGGCCGTACTCGCCGCTGTGCAAACCGCCGCCGCCGCCGGTATCGCTCACCCGGATGGCGATCACGTTGGGCTGCCCCCAGCGGATGAGCGTCGTCGGAATAACGTAGCGTCGCTGCACATCCCAGGCCGTGGCATTTTTCGGTGGAAAAGCGCCCAGGCCGCCAATTTTCACCCCGTTGAAATAGGTTTCGTCGGCATCGTCGATCTTGCCGACCGACAGGATCAGTCCACCGTTGGCCAGCGCTTCGGCTTCAAAAGCGGCGGGCACTACCAGCCGGCGGCGATACCAGGCCAGGCCATCATAGGGCTTTTGCAGGGCGGCCTCCCAGGAAAGGCCAATGGGAATTTTCAACCAGTTGGCATCGTTGTAGAGGGCGGCCGCCCAGCTGGGATCGTCGCCCTGGCGGAACTGCCAGAGGCTGTCGATGAGGGGCAGCGGCTGGGCCAGTGCTTTTATTTGAATAGCAATAAACAAGAGCAATAACAGGCGCTGCATGGCTGGTGCTTTAGACAGTGGCGTAAAAGACAAAAGTATTGACCACGACGACACAACGGGGCACGACGCAGGAAGTTTTATCACTATGGCTTAGCCAGCATGACCGCCTGCGTACCCACCTGTCCGGCCACCTGCATCCTGACCCAATAAACGCCATCCGGCAAATCCCCCGGCACCACCGCCGGCACCGTCTGTTCGCCGGCCGGCAGTTCGCCGCTGAACAAGATACGCAGTGCGCGGCCCGTCTCATCGAGCAGCGTCAAAGTGGCCGGCGCACGCGCCGTCAGGTCGACGGAAACGTTGATGGGGCCGCTGGTGACCGGGTTAGGGTACAACCGCATGGGCAGCACCCGCAGCGCCGAGGCGACTCCCACCGACTGATCGTCCACCATAAAAGCAACATCCCAAAGCAGATCCGGCAACACCAGCGTGAGATGAGCATTCGTTGCAATAATGGCTTCCTGGCTGAGCAGCGCTCCGGTCAGGCAATCGTAGTATTTAACCGAATAATTACCGTTCACAACGTCCGGCACGGTCAGCACGGCGCCATTGGCCGCCGGTGGCAGCCCCTGCGCGC
>JBKJKS010000364.1:0-8189 GCA_046597295.1 Saprospiraceae bacterium | reverse complement strand
CGAAGCGCAGGCCGACACGGTCGCGTAGTTGATGCCCATAAAACCGTACTGGATGGAAATCATACCCGCACCCATGTTGCTGATCATCTTGGGGATCAGGAAAGGATTGTGGCGGGGGGTCCCGTTACCGAGCACGTGCTCTTCCACTTCTTTTTCAAAAGTATGGATGCCCCCGATACCGGAAGCCCAGATGACGCCGACGCGGAGCTTGTTTATTTTCTCCAGGTCCAGCCCCGAGCCGGTGATGGCCTCCGCTGCAGCGGCCATCGCGAACTGGGTAAAGCGGTCCACGCGACGGACCTCCCGCTTGTCCATATAGGCTTCGGGATTAAAGCCCTGCACTTCGCAGGCAAAACGGGTCTTGAACAAAGCAGCATCGAATTGGGTAATAGGCCCAGCACCGCTGATCCCTTTTTGCAGCCCTTCCAGGTAAGCAGCTACGTTGTTGCCGATGGGGGTAACGGCGCCCATGCCCGTGACGACGACTCGTTTCATGAATTTAATTTTGTTATGCCAATTTTGAAAGAATGCGGTTGGCAGCGGCCAGCGGCAAAAAGACAAGAACGGAGCGAGCAAATGTACAAGCTCTCGCAGACACCCCGGATAGCCAAGCCCCGGCAAATTGCGGATAGATTGCGGAGGAAAAAACAAAAAAGGTTCAAAGCCGATGGGGCTTTGAACCTTTTTTAATCAAAGAAACACCGCAAACAGGTGGACAAATCCTCGATTTTACGCGTTGGTTTGTGCTTCCAGGTATTCTACTGCCTGGCCGACCGTCTGAATTTTCTCGGCTTGCTCGTCCGGAATGGAGACATCGAATTCTTTTTCGAATTCCATGATCAGTTCCACCGTGTCGAGCGAGTCGGCGCCGAGGTCCTGGATGAAGTTGGCTTCGTGCGTCACTTCATTTTCGTCTACACCCAATTTGTCGACGATGATTTTTTTTACGCGTTCGGCTACAGTTGCCATGATTTTATAAAACTTTAGTGAGAAAGAGTCAATTTTTCGAGCGGCAAAGAAAGACAAATCTCCCCGCTTTATCAAAGTTTTTTTGATGGTAATTTTTCCAGCCCTTTGCCCTTGAACAGCCGGACAGCCGCATTGTTTTTGTTCGTCTGACCCGGTGAAGAACAATATGCGCATTAAATATGCAAAAACAATACGCCGGCAGCTGTCACAATCGCTGCTGGCACTCTACTTTTGGGCCGCCCACTTATTGTAGGTTTTACACACTAAAAAAGGGTTGGATATGCGCAAAGACGGTTCACAGAACACCAAAATCGTGGCCACGGTTGGGCCAGCTTGTAACACATATGAGAAACTGCTGGAACTGGCCGGGGCTGGTGTGGACGTTTTTCGACTCAATTTCAGCCATGGCACCCATGAAGATCACCTGAAAGTGATCCAGCACATCCAGCGCATCAACGCGGAAAATAACATGCACATCGGTACCCTGGCCGATCTGCAAGGCCCGAAATTGCGCGTCGGCAAGATCAAAGACAATGCCCTGCCACTCCAGACGGGTGACATTATTACCATCGTGAACGAGGAAGTGCTGGGCACCATGGAGAAAATATACATGTCCTACGACGAATTTGCGGAGGACTGTGAAGTTGGGGAACGCATCCTGATGGACGATGGGAAACTCGTGTTCGAGGTAGTAGAGACCAACAAAAAGGACCTCGTTCGGCTCCGCTGCCTGTATGGGGGCATCCTGAGCAGCAACAAAGGCGTGAACCTGCCCGATACCAACGTCAAGCAGCCCTCCATGACCACCAAAGACCGCGAAGACCTCGCCTTCATCCTGACCCAGCCGGTCAGCTGGGTGGCGCTGTCTTTTGTGCGGCGGGCCGAAGACATTCTGGAGCTGCGGGAAATTCTGGATAAGCACAACCACCCGGCTAAAGCGATGGCCAAAATAGAAAAGCCCGAAGCCGTCAAGAACATCCGCGACATTATCAAGGCGGCGAACGGCATTATGGTGGCCCGGGGGGACCTGGGGGTGGAAATGCCCATCGAGCAGCTGCCCATCACGCAAAAAGAAATCGTGCTGCTTTGTATGCAGTATGCCCGACCAGTTATCGTGGCTACCCAGATGATGGATAGTATGATCACCAACCCTTCACCGACCCGGGCGGAAGTGACCGACGTGGCCAATGCCGTGCTGGACGGGGCGGACGCCGTCATGCTGAGCGCCGAGACCTCCGTCGGCGCGCACCCGGCGCTGGTGGTGCAGGCCATGACCCGCATCATCGGGCAGGCCGAAAAGCACTATTGGCCGCAGATTTTTAGTAAACGCCCCCACGCCATCGAAAAATCACGCTTATTTCATTCCGACGTGGTTTGCTTCAACGCCTGCCGGGTCGCCGAAGAGATCGGCGCGAAAGGCATCATCGGGATGACCACTTCCGGCTATACGGCTTTCAAAGTGAGCAGTTTCCGCCCGAAAGCGCATATTTATATCTTTAGTGATTCTATGTCCATGCTCACCACCATGAGCCTGTTGTGGGGCGTGCAGTGTTTCCACTACAACCGTTTCACCACCACCGACGAGACGATCGAGGACTGTACGGCCATCCTGAAAGAGGGTGGCTACGTAGAGGCGGGCGACAGCATCATCAACACCGCTTCCATGCCGATTGGCCAGCGCTTCCGGACGAATATGCTGAAAGTAACAGAAGTTCAGTGAAAAAGTAATAAGCAAAGGGCAATGACGGCCAGCTGTTGCCTTTTGCCCTTTGCTTATTGCCCTTTATTTTCAATCTCCCCAGCCCGGCTCGTCCTCTACGACCTTGGGTTGTTTACGCAAAATGCCGAATTCGATCTCTTTCTGGCAAGTGCCGCAAATACCGTACAGGTTGAGCGCATGGTGCGTAATGCGGAAATTCAGGAGCTCGCCCACCATGTCTTTGATCTGTTGGACCCGGGGATCGCAGAACTCCACCACCTTGCCGCAATTGGCGCAAATGACGTGGTCGTGCTGCTTGTAGCCATACGATTTTTCGTACTGCGCGAGGTTTTTGCCAAACTGATGCTTTTTCACCAGATCGCAGGTCACCAGCAGGTCCAGCGTATTGTATACGGTAGCCCGGCTCACCCGGTAGCTGCGGTTCTTCATGTGGATATACAGCGCTTCGGCGTCAAAATGATCGGTCCGCTTGTATATTTCCTCCAGAATGGCGAAGCGTTCCGGCGTTTTACGGAAGCTGCTTTTCTCCAGGTAGGCGGAGAAAATGTTCAGCACTTGCTGGATAACATCCTGCTCATTGCGTACGGTGGTCATAGACATAGCGAAGGGCTTTGAAATTTTTTGGTAAAAGTAACCAAAGCGACAGTTAAACAGCCTCCAATGCCCCTTGGTTGCAGGCAGCTGCTGCTGGCCGGACAAAAAAACGTCCTTTGGTAAATGCATAATTTTTCAGAATTTGTCCCCCGATCATCTCAGCCCACACCACTATGATGGAAGGAAAACGCGTATTTGAATTTTTACACGACCAGCTCGCCCAGCACCCCCTGGAAAAGGCTTTCGGCCACCAAGTGGATGGACAGTGGCTGTACTATTCCACTGCCCAAATGGTAGAATGGGCCAACCGCGCCAGCGTAGGCTTGCTGCAACTGGGCCTGCGCCCCGGTGACAAAGTAGCGACCGTGGTGTATAAAACCTGTCCCGAGTGGGTGGCGCTCGACTACGCCCTGCTCCAGATCGGGGTACTGAATGTGCCCATGTATCCGACCATCAGCTCCCGGGAGTACGAATACATCCTGAACGAGTCGGGAGCCCAGTATTGCTTCGTCGGGGAAGGGGATCTGTATAAAAAAGTCCAGGACGCCCGGGAAAGCGTCCCTGCGCTACGCGAGGTGTTCACGTTCTACCAGCATCCGGCGGCCCGGCACTGGTCGGCCATACTGGCGCCGGCGGGAAGCGACCTGGCGGAAGTGGAACGCATCAAGGCCACCATCCGGCCGGACGACGTGATGACGCTGATTTATACTTCCGGTACTACGGGCAACCCCAAAGGCGTGATGCTGACCCACCGGAACATCGTGTACAATGTAGCATCGGTGATAAATATCGTCCCGATCGAGCCGGGCGACCGTTGCCTGAGTTTTCTGCCGGTCAGCCACGTGTTCGAACGGGTAGCCGTCTATTTTTTTACCAGCAAAAGCCTGAGTACCTCCTTCACCGGCACTGAAAACCTGGGCGGCGAGGACGGGGATCTGCAAGCCATTCGCCCGCATTTCTTCACGACGGTGCCCCGCTTACTGGAAAAAGTGTACGAGCGGATCATCGCTAAAGGCATGGAATTGAAGGGATTAAAAAGGGCGCTGTTTTTCTGGGCCGTACAATTGACCGAAGATTGGGATTTTGAAAAAAAATATACGGGCTGGCGTGGACTGCAGTGGCAGCTGGCCCACCGACTCATCTTTTCCAAATGGCGCGCGGCCCTGGGCGGCTGCCTTAAAGGCATCGTGACCGGCGCCAGTGCCTGCCCCGTACGGGTGCTACGCACCTTCAATGCGGCCGGTATTCCGGTCCGGGAAGCCTATGGCATGACAGAAACGGCGCCTGGGCTTTCCTTCAATGGATTCGGCCCCGGCGATGCCCGCCTGGGTACGGTGGGATTGCCCTTGCCTGGTTTGGACGTATTTATTGAGCCCAGTGCGGATTACCGCCCTGGCGAGGGCGAAATACTAATCAGTGGCCCCGGGGTCATGGAAGGCTACTATCAGCAACCCGAAAAAACCGCCGAAGTGATTCGTTACATGGATGGCAAACGATGGTTGGTTACTGGCGACGTCGGTACCCTGGAAACGGCGCCGAACGGCAAGCAATTTCTCAAAATAACCGACCGCAAAAAAGAGCTGCTCAAAACCAGCGGCGGCAAATACGTGGCGCCTTCGCCCATCGAATCGAAATTTAAAGAGCATCATCTGGTGGAGCAGGCGATGGTCGTTGGCGAAAACCTGAAGTTCGTCTCCGCTCTCATCGTACCCTCGCCCACCGGCCTCCAGGATTGGTGTACCAAGCACAGCATCGCCTGGACGAGCCTGGAGCAGGCCGTGGAACATCCGAAAGTACAGGAGCGCTATCAGATGCTGGTGGATCGCATCAACCCGAATTTCGGCCATGCCGAACAGGTAAAAAAATTCGCCCTGCTCCCAAAAGGCTGGGATGCGGTGAAAACCGACGGTTCGGAGGCCGAGCTCACCCCGACCCTCAAACTCAAGCGCCGGGTGATCCTGAAAAAATACGCCGCGCAGATTGAAACGATGTATGCGTAGTGGTTGTAACAGGAATGCTAAAACCTGTTCTACACCCAATGGGGAGGTAGCCGCTTTCAAAAGACCTTGCCTAACGTCATGGCTGCAACCGCAAAAATCACCGGCGATTCTGCCTCCACCCCGGCACCTGATGCCCGGGTAAGCCAGCTGGCCCAGCCCCGGTTTTTTCTGGAACCCGGGGTTTTTCAAAACATCATTTTCGCCTGCCTGCCGGCCGGTGAAGGGCTGGCACATCGTCTGGCCATGAATCTGGAGACAAATGCCCTGTACTGCAATTGTGCATTCCGACCACATCGTTGTCTTCATGCCTTGGCGCTGCGCCGTTTTTATATGCTTTTCAAGGCTGAATTTTCGGTCGCCGACGGATTGCCCGGCTGGGCCCAGGCGCTATTAGCCGGAGCGCGTGGACAGGTACTTGCCCGGCCAGCCGATCCGGCGGCCGCTCGCCAGCAACGGTACTCCGAACGTCTCGAGCGGGCAGCCGACGGTTTCGACGATCTGGAGGGCTGGCTGCTCGACACCATCCGCCGGGGCTTGGCCACCAGTGTTTCCGAAGATCCGAAATGGTCGGAAAGCATTGCCACCCGGATGGCCGATGCATCGCTGACGGGCTTAAGCCGAACCCTGCGTTTGCTCGGCCGCATTTCCAGTGCGCAACCCGACTGGGCGGAAAAGACCCTCGCCGGATTGGCCGACAGTTACCTGGCACTCCGTGCTTTTCGCCAGCGCGATCAGCTACCGGAGCCGATGCTGGCCGATCTGCAAAATTGGATCGGCATCACTGCCAAAAAAGAAAACGTGCTGCAGGCGGGTGAGCGCCTGGCCGACGCCTGGGCGGTCATGGGTCAGGCCGAAGAGTTGGTTGAAGACAAACTGAAAGTGCGCCGCACCTGGTTGCTGGGAAAAACGTCCGGGCGCTACGCCCTGCTGATGGACTACGCTTTTGGCAGTGCCCCTTTTACGCCGGGGCTGGCGCCGGGAACAGTGCAGCAGGGTACGGTGGCCTGGTACCCGTCGGCCTGGCCGCTGCGGGCACTGGCCTTTGAAGATTTTAACCCCTTGCCGACCATGGAACCCTTTAGCGGGTATGCTGATTTTCAATCCTTTGCCCAGGCCTATGCGGCGGCGTTGGGGCAACAACCCTGGCTTAGCTACTTCCCCGCCGCCTTATTGGAAGTGACCATTTTCTTCAGCCATGAAAAACTGTTTGCGGTGGATGGCGCAGGTAAGCGTCTGCCGCTGCAGGCTGCGGAAAGCACCATCTGGCGTTTGCTCGCCGTGGGAGGCGGCCACCCGGTGAACTTGTTCGGCGAATGGGATGGCACCGGATTCACGCCGCTGACCGTGGCGGCAGCTGGCCGGGTAGTCGGGCTGGAGGCTTAATTATCAACCTTTTATCAACCTTCATAACCCTTATAAACTACTACCCAACGTCTTCATTGCCGGTACTTCTGCTCGTACTTCTGATAGAGCGCTTTTTGCTTGTTGTCCAGGCTGATTTCCCGGCCCTGGATGAAAGCGGCGGTGACCTGGGCCGTCCGCATATCCAATGCGTCGCCTTCGCAAATGAAGAGGGTAGCATCTTTGCCCGGTTCGAGCGATCCGGTGGTAGCCTCGATGCCGAGAATTTTGGCAGGACTCAAGGTCAGGGCACTGACCGCTGCCTCGTAAGGCAAGCCGAAGCCGACGGCCTGGCCGGCTTGGAAAGCCAGATTACGCTGCCGCCAGCTGCCTTCCTCGCTGAAGGCAAACAGTATGCCCTTTTCCTGTAAGGCAGTAGCCGTTTTGTAAGGTTGATCTACATCCTCGTCCTCGCGATCGGGCAGTCGTTGGGTCTTGGCCAGCAGGACCGATACTTGATGCGTTTTAAGAAAATCGACTACCAGCCAGGCGTCGCTGGCACCCACGACCACGCTGCGGAGGCCAAAGGATTCGGCGAACAGCACCGCTTCCTGAATAGTCTTGGCAGCACTCGTGTGCAAATAAAGATTTTGCTTTTGATTAAAAACGCCCCGCATGGCCTCGAATTTGAGGTTCTGCACCTCCGGTGCGGTTTGCAGAAAATAACCCCGGGCTTCTTCAAAAAAACGGCGTAAGGCCAGCACGTCTTTATCATACTGCTCATTTTTCTTCACTTCCGGGCTGCCGGCTTCTATTGCCGCCGGGCTGCGCAAGGCCGGCCAGTTCAGATGAACACCGTCGTCCGGGCGATAAGCCGCATCTTCCCAGTTCCAGGCATCCAGTTGCACCACGGACGAATGACCGGAGATCATGCCGCCGGCCGGCGTGATCTGGGCCAATAATACACCGGTGTTGCGTACGGTCGGCAGAATTTCCGAATCCGCATTGTAGGCGATGAGGCTGCGGGTACTGGGATTCAAACTACCCACTTCCGCATAATCCACCGTGGAGCGGGCGGCATCTATTTCGACCAGACCCAAGCGGGAATTGCTGGCAATAAAGCCCGGGTACACCTGCTTACCCGTCGCATCGAAAATTTTGCCATACTTGGTGCGGTCGATCCGGATGGTGGTCGCGTCGGCCACCAAGGTGAGCTTGCCATTCTCAAAAGCAATTGCACTGTTGGCAATCACTGTACCGGTACCCAGGTGGGCGGTTGCGCCCATGATTAGTACCGCCGTTTTTTGAGCGGGCGCCGGCACGGGCGTTTGGGCGGCCAGGGGAGTGATGGCGAATGAGAGCAGGAAGCAGATGTGGCGCAGTAGCATGGTCGGTCATTTTACGAAAGACAATGGTAAGGCAATTCTGGAATTTCGTGTTCGTGTAGCGTGTGCGTAGGGCAAAAAGGAACGCGGATAACGCGGATTTTTTGCGGATGGCGCGGATTTTTAAAAAAAATCGTAAAAACTTAGCCAGACTGAAAAGCGATAGATTTTCTATCAAAA
>JBKJKS010000252.1:0-6252 GCA_046597295.1 Saprospiraceae bacterium | reverse complement strand
CCTTCTCTGCGCTGGATCGTTTCTGGATGGTCAGTCAGACCATCCTTTTTTATCCGGTCAAGCTGCTGGTGCCGCTCGGCTATTCGCTGGACTATCCCTTTCTCAAGTCCGCCGGGGTATGGTCGTGGACCTACTATGCCGCGCCGGTGCTGCTACTTGGGTTGGCCATCCTGATCTGGACAAAACTCCGTTCCCAGCGCGAGGTACTGCTGGGCCTGGCGCTTTACCTGCTCCCGTTGTCCGTCATGCTCCCCTTCAGCACGGTGGGTAGTTTCGAGTTGCGTTCCGATCGCTACGTGTACGTTTCCTGCGCCGGGCTGTTTTTTGTCCTGGCGCTGGCGCTGCAAAAACTGCCGAGCGCCGCCTTGCGCCACGGTGTGCTCGCCGCCCTGGCCCTGGTCTTGAGCCTGCTGGCTTACCGGCAAAGTACGGTGTGGCAGCATGGCGTCGCCCTGTTTGAAAATTGCGTGGCGCAAACCCCGCAATCAGCGCTCTGCCATTGCAATCTGGGTTATAATGACCTCCTTCACCTGGACAACCCGGGCGCGGTGGAACATTATACCGCTGCTTTACAGTACGATCCGGGCACGGTAGAAGCCTACAACGGTCGGGGTCAGGCATACTTTGGCCTGCGAAAAATACCCGAAGCCCTCGCCGATTTTGACGCGGCCATCCGCGCGGGCATCGTGACGCCCAAACTGTTTTTGAACCGCGGCAAATGCCTGGTGATACTCGGCCGACCCGCCGAGGCCCTGCCCGCGCTCGGTCGCAGTCTCGAGCTGGAGCCCCGTTCGCCCGAGGCGTATTATTTCCGCGCCGTGGCCCATGAAAAAACCGGTGCGCCGGATAAAGCCGTCGCCGACTATGGCCAGGCCATTCAGCTCAATCCCAACTACGTGGAGGCGTTGGTGAACCGTGGGATGCTGCTGTACAACGCCCAACACTACGCGGAGGCCATCGCCGATAACACCCAGGCCCTGAATATTGCTGCGGCTGTGGTACAGCCGATGATCCTGTGCAATCGCGCCAATGCTTACCTGCTGTCCGGCCAATTGGAGTCCGCCCTGGCCGATGCCAACCGGGCGATCGCGCTCCAGGCCGGCGACCTGCGCGCCTACCAGACCCGTGCCGCTATTTTTCAGGCCATGGGACAACCGGCGGCGGCTCAGGCGGATTTGCAAAAAATCCAACAGTTGCAGGCGGGCAGCGGCGGTTAACATTATCTGGCACTGTGTTCCTGAACGGTTTGTTAACCCGGGTGATGCTGCCGGGCCGTGCATTACTTTTGGCCGGCTTTTCCAAAAAGTGCCTGTCTAATCGGCTTTTTCATTTCTTAAACCGGGTTTTTACTGCTCATGAAGAAAATACTACTCCTGCTGCTCGCCTTCGCCTCCTTTCTCCAACTGGTGGAGGCTCAAAATGTTACGAAGAATTATGAGTTCCGCAACGGCAATTGGTACAACGGCGTCGCCTTCAGCACCGGCACCTGGTACACCAATAAGGGCCTCCTGACCCGCAAAGCGCCAACGAAGGTAGACTCGGTCATCGATCTGCAGAACCGGTGGATCGTACCGGCTATGGGCGATGCTTTTTGCTCCAGCGTGGCCGATAATACCGCCGCTGCCAGCACGGCCAAAATGTACTTCGACGAAGGTGTATTTTACCTGCAAATCCTCGGCAACACCCAGGAGGGCCGCGCTGCTGCGCTACCGGTGCTCAATAAGCCCGGTACGCCGGATGCCATTTTTGCCAACGGGGCGCTCACCTGCAATCTGGGCTATCCCTTTGCCCGCTATGAAGGACCGGCCAACGGGATAAAAGGGCAGCAAAAAATAGCCGAGCGCTATGATTTCGTGAAGCAGCAGCGCAAGATGCTGGGCAATGCCTACTGGTTTGTAGACAGCAAGGAAACGCTGAGCCGGGACTGGGAAAAGATAAAAGCGCAAAAACCGGGGGTAATTTCCATCTATCTGCTGGATAGTGAGACAAATGGTGGAAAAGAAAGTGGCGGCCTCAGCGCCGATGCAGCCAAAGCCATCGTTAAAAAGGCCCATAAGAGTGGTCTGCGCGTGGTGGCGCACATCGCCTCGCCCAGCGACCTGCGTCTGGGCCTGAAGCTGGAGGTAGACGGATTTGCCAACCTGCCCGGTCATAACTGGGACGGCGTCGGCGACTCGACGCGCTATGAACTCGCCGATGACGATCTGAAAAAACTCGCCAAGAAAAAAACGCCCGTCACACCGCTCTTTTCCCATGCCCAAGCCGCCAGCAGTAGCGCCGTCGTGCAGCGCTGGCAAGCCAAAACCCTCAACCGCTTGTTTAACAACGGGGTGAACGTGGTGATCGGCTCCGACGATCCGCAACGCACCACCCGGGCCGAGCTGAACTACTGGAACGGCCTGCCGGGCCTGAATACGCCGGCCGTATTGAAAGTGCTCTGTGAAAACACCCCACGGGCCATTTTTCCCGGTCGCAAAATCGGTAAGATCGAAGAAGGCTACGAGGCTAATTTACTGGTACTCAGCGATAACCCCCTGCAGAATCTGCTCAAGATCCGGCTGTCGGCATTTAAAGTAAAAAACGGGCAACTGACTAAGTAAAGTGGCGCTGATCAGGGCTTACTAACATTAATTTTTCGTAAATATTCGGGACCTAATGTTAATGCCAATTTAACAGGCATTCGCGACAGGCAAGGGGTGGCGGGGCTTTTCTTTGTGGAATTAGTTCACCGTTTTTCACACTTAAAATCACCACACACCATGCTGTTCAACGAACAACTCGAAACCGTCGAAACCGATCTGCTCGCCACTGCTTCCCTCACCGACGGCGACCAGGCCGAGCCGGAGGAAGAGCTGGAAAACGAAGAAGAAGTGGACGAAGATGGCGCTGACGAGTCCGAAAGCGCCGCCGATGGCGAGGAAGTAGCCGAAGATGACGCATCCGCCAATTAATCAAACCGGCTGATCGTCAAGGCCATAGCGGTCTCCCGGAGGTATTCGGGGGACCGCTGTCGTTTCAGGCCGTGTAGCGCCGGCTGAAGACGGCGCTACCGGCTTCCCGGCAATGCCGGATGTAGTAAGATCAAGGTACGGCGGTTCCGCTGACGGCCTTCCGCTTTGTCATTGGCCGCCAGGGGATAAAATTCACCGCGTCCAACCGGGGTAAGTTGATTAGCATTCACGTTATAGTCCTGGACCAGGATGCGGACGACATTCGTGGCGCGGTGCAGGCTCCATTCCCAACTGTCCTTCAGGCCTTTATCTTTGGGCACGACACTGTCGGTATAGCTCACCACCTCCGCATCCATTTCGGGTCGATTGGTGAGCACTCTGGCCAAAGCGATCAGTATGGGTTTGGCTAAAGGGTTTATTTCCAAGCCCTTCGTTTCAAAAAGGCTTTTATCCGGCAGGTTCACAGTTACGGTTTGACCAACCACGGCGATCGCTATTCCAGCCTGCCCTTTGAATGCAGCAACTAAAGTATCCTTCAGGTTGAGCAAAATTTGTTCATCCTGCTGCCGGTCGCTCCGCATCTGTAGTAGTGTGGCGATCCGCTGACTCAGTTCGTCTTTCGTAGTGGCCAATTCTTTTTCCAGCGCCTTCTTTTCGGCCGCCAGCGTTTTTTCCGATTTCCCCATTTGCTGGGTACAATCGGCCAGGCCGGTAGTGGCTTTCAGGAGTTGGGCGTCGAGATTACCAATGCTGCGGTTGAGCCGACCCATTTCGCCGGTCAGGGTTGCGAGGGCCTGTTTACGCACGAGGAGTTCCTCTTGCAGGGCCTTTTCCCGCCCCTCCGCTGCCGAGCGCCCCGCCAGTTCGGCCCGGTACAACTTAGCGCGCACGCAGGCACTGGACAATACAGACAGCAAAAGAAGGACGGAGAGGGCTTTTTTGAGCATAATGATAGGTATATGGGATATAAAAATACATCATGGGTGTAGTAAATCCGCCAATGCGCCCACTTGATCCAGTACAATACGGCCTTGTGCATCAGTACGCAGCGTGCCGCATTCGGCCACCGGATCATGCTCGAAAAACAGGATGTGCCGATCGCGTACAGCCGCTGCCAGCATCCGGGCTTTCTCGCGCAGGGTTTGCAAGGGACGGATGTCGTAGGCCATCACGTAGGGCATTGGGACATGCCATTGGGAAGGCAACGCATCGGCGCAGTACAGCACGGTGCCCTGTGCCGTCCGCAACAGCGGCGCCATCATGGCTTCGGTATGGCCGTAGAAGAACCGGACGGTAAAGCCGGGGACAAATTCCACATTTTGACGGACGGGTAGAAATTTCAAACGGCCCTGGGCGTGGAGGGGGACAAAATTCTCGGGTAAAAAAGAGGCTTTCTCGCGCGGATTGGGTTGGATCGCCCAGTCGTAATGGCGTTGGTTGGTCCAGTACGTCGCGTTGGAAAAAGAGAGTTCCACGCCACCGGTCTGCTCATTTTTCCAGAGCGCACCGCCGCAATGGTCGAAGTGCAAATGGGTCAGGAATACGTCGGTAATGTCGGCACGCTGTAGACCTGCATTGGCCAGTGATCCGAAGAGCGACTCCGGGCCATGCGGCAGAAAATGGCTCTGAAAGCGCGCATCCTGTTTGTTACCGATACCGGTATCGATCAGTATTTTACGGTCGCCCGTTTCCACCAGCAGGGCACGCATGGCCCAGGTGCAGAGATTTTGTTCGTCAGGCGGATGCATCGCGGCCCACATCCGGCGCGGCACCACGCCAAACATCGCGCCGCCGTCGAGTTTTAAGGAACCGGTATGAATGGGTGTAAGTTTCATGTTTGACCGGAAAGGTATGCAGTATAGGCGACAAATGCTGAATTCCTACCCTGGGTCAGGGTAGGTATGGACGGCAATTTCTACATTTGCGAGAAGCCGGTTTCCGTTCGCCCTTGCTCAATTCTCCTCCATCATGCGCCATATTCTCATTCCCGCCCTATTTTTCACCGGTTTATTCCCCCCGTTTTTATCCGCTCAAAACCAGCCAGCCAAATTCCCGCCGACCCGGTCCGAAACCCTCTACTTCGCGGATACGGCCCGCCATCGGGAGAAGAGTCTGGAGCTCGGGCTGGTCGGCGGGGTGCTGCATTATGCGGGCGATCTGAGTGTGGATCAGCAAAGATTCGACGGCGATTACGGTCCGGTGGGCGGCATTTTTCTGCGCCGGCATCTGGTCCCCAACCTGGCCTTACGCGCCCATGTGCTGGTCGGCCGGCTCTCCAACCCCGACCTGGCCTACCCGACCCGGAATTTTTCCTTCCAAACCGATCTGGCCGAACTATCGCTGCAGGCGGAATGGGATATTTTTGGCAAAAGCCGTTTCCGCCGGGTGGACACCGTGGGCTATACGCTCGACCGGTACCAGCAGGTGGCGATGGTCAATGTGTTTCGCCGCCTGCTGCTGCCCTACCTGTTCATCGGTGGATCGGCTACGTCTACCCAGGCGCGCACAACCTTCAACGATGCCTACGCGGAAAGCGCTAATCTGCAGGATCGGGTGGCCCAGGACCGAAGTAGTGGCGGCGGGCGGCGGACCAATTTGGGCGTCCTGTTCGGCGGAGGCCTGGACTTCGATCTGGGCCGCAACTGGCTGCTGGGCGGCGAGCTGGGTCTGCACACCGCCTTTTCCGACTTCCTGGACGGCGTCAGTTTTTCGGGCAATCCCGCTCGCTACGACTGGTTCTGGCTGGGCGGCCTACACCTGAGTTACCGGCTGGGCGAAAAAGACCGCGACGGCGACGGGCTGGCCGATGCCAAAGACCGCTGCCCCGAAGTGCCGGGGCCGGGCCGGGCGCAGGGCTGCCCGGATGCCGATCAGGACGGCATCGCCGACCGCGACGACGAATGTCCGCACCGCAAAGGCATCCTGGCGCTCGGCGGCTGCCCGCTGAAGGATGCCGACAACGACAGTGTACCGGACGTGGACGACCTCTGCCCGACACTGGCCGGGGTGGTGGCCCTCCGCGGTTGCCCCGACGGCGATGCCGATGGCGTGGAAGACCGCGCCGATGAATGCCCGACGCTGGCCGGACTGGTCCAGTTCAAGGGCTGCCCCGATACCGATACCGACGGGGTGGAAGACCGCCTGGACTCCTGCCCCACGGCGGCGGGCCTGACGCAGTTCCAGGGCTGCCCCGATACGGATGGCGACGGTGTGGCCGATCGTTTCGATGCTTGCCCGCAAGATTCGGGCGCCATGGAATTTTACAAAGGCTGTCCCGTCCGCGACACGGACGGCGACGGCG
>JBKJKS010000179.1:0-3023 GCA_046597295.1 Saprospiraceae bacterium | reverse complement strand
CATGAGCCTGTTCGCCCTGATCCGGATCGATTTGAAAAAGGAACGGCTGGAAGTCGATTTGAAAGAAGAACAATTGCAATCCAATGATAAATAATACACCCCTACTCCAGTCTTTCCCCAAAAAGGGCTACTTCGCTGCTATTCGTGAAGAATTTTTCCAGCTCTATTTCTACTGGCCATTGGCATAAGGTTTTTATTGATAGATTAAATACAGTTATTTAATATGGTTACGAATTAAATGCTGCAAAACGTAAACACCAACTTTTTCCATCACGCTATTAAAAGGATAAAATTATGCTCAGATGGTCTGTCACCTTCCTCATTATCGCCATCATTGCCGGTATATTCGGCTTTGGCGGTGTCGCTGCCGGGGCAGCGGGTTTTGCTAAAATTCTTTTTGTTTTAGCGCTTATCGTGTTTGTGGTCACCCTGGTGGCCGGTCGCGGACGGGTAAGAATGTAAATGCACCACCTGGTGAGTATTCACCGATCATATAACCGGAAAAGTGTTTTCCACCTGCTCAGGCATTGGTTGAAAGCGCTTTTCCGGCTTTATTTCACCCTCACACTTACATTGCCATGCATACACAATCATCTTCCACTACCAAGAAAGACCGTACCCAGAAAGGTTTTGCCGCTAATCACAAAATCGATTTCAAGAATGTGAAAAAAGGGGAGCAGGGTTCGCTGTTGCGCGAGTTTTTCGTTGATGAACTCAAAGACATTTACTGGGCGGAAAAACACCTGACCAAGGCCCTGCCAAAAATGGCCAAGGCGGCGACCACGGAGATCCTGCGCAGCGCTTTTGAAGAGCACCTCGCGGTTACCCACGAACAGATTACCCGGCTGGAGCAAGTGTTTGCCCTGCTCGGCGAAAAGGCCCAGGCCAAAAAGTGCGATGCGATGGAAGGCATTGTCAAAGAAGGCGAAGGCGTCATCGAGGATACGGAGAAAGATACCATGACCCGCGACGTGGCCCTCATCGTGGCGGCCCAGAAAGCGGAGCACTACGAGATCGCTACCTACGGCGGGCTGGTACAACTGGCCATTACGCTGGGCTTGCACGATGCAGCCGACCTGTTGGCCATCACGCTGCAGGAGGAAAAAGACACCGACTACCGGCTCACCTACGTGGCCGAGAACGATATTAACTGGGAGGCCAGGGCCGAAGGCAACGGTAAGCAGCAGTAATTTGCCCGTTCGGAAATTTGCCGAACCCAATTTACTATTTCACTGTTTACTGATCAAACTGATACCATGCAAGTTAATATTGGCATAGCGACTAAAACGGCGAAAAGTATTGCCGAAATACTGAACAAACTGCTTTCCGACGAGTACGTACTACTGACCAAGACCCGCAATTACCATTGGCACGTATTTGGGCCCAGCTTTATGGAAATGCACAAATTTTATGAAGCGCAATACGATGTATTGCGCGAAATAATTGATGTGCTGGCCGAGCGGGTTACGCAATTGGGATTTACGGCCACGGCTACGCTGCGCGAGTTTCTCGAACTGACCCGTTTGAAGGAAGGAAAATATGTTTTCGAAGCCCTGGCGCAGGTCAAGCAGCTGCTGGCCGATCATGAGGCCATTGCCCGGCAGATCCGGACCGATATTGACCAGATTGACAAGGAGCTGAATGCCGACGATCCGGTCACGATAGACCTGTTGACCAACTTTTTGACCGAACACGAGAAAATGGCCTGGATGCTGCGCTCTTATTTGGGCCATCCGCTGGCTACCTGATCATAGTTTAGAAAAACAAAAAACAAACACTTGGTTCCGGCCATCGCGGATTGATCCGTCGATGGCCATTTTTATAGGCATCGCCCTCGCTTACCCACTTCAACGCTTCTTGGCCGTATAGCTTTGGAAAATTCCCCCCATTGGGGCATATATTGCCCAGGCCAGTCTTCAATTTTCTGCACGCGGCCCGGCATAGCTTTTTAAAGTTTGAGCGTAAACGTTCAACCAATTTCTAGCACCAAAATTTTTAAATATGACCAAGCAAACTTTGCTGATCGGCTTACTGGCCATGAACGCCAGCCTTTTTATGATGACTTCTTGTGGCGATACGCCCGCCGAGCGAAAAGCGGATGCTAAAGAAGAAGTGCAGCAAGCCAAAGAAGACATGAATGACGCGAATGCCAAAATGAAGGATGCGGCCAATGATGCGGAAGCAAACCTGCGGGCTGAACGGGACGAAATGGCGGCCAGCATGCGCCGTACGGGTCAGGAAATAAATGCCCGGATTGATGAAATGGATCGCAAGATGGAAAAAGCTACTGCCAATGAAAAAGCCCGCTGGAAAGTGCGCCGGGCCCGACTGGTGGAGGAACGCGACCAACTGGATGCTAATCTGAAAGAAATGGGGAGCGATATGAAGCGCGAATGGAATGAGTTTAAAGGGGAGGTGAGTCGCACCATGAACAAAATTGAAGACGATATGAAGGCCGATAAGTAAGTTTGGTTTAGTGTGCCGCCCCGAATGAGGGGCGGCTTTTCTTGTTTCCGGCCCTATGGTCGGCAGTATTTCACGAATAAACTACGTACGAAAACTATCTGACCATGAAATTGAATACCCTGCCGCTCTTTTTATTTTTTGTATTGGCCACTGCGGTCATCGCTACTGCCCAGCCGACTGAGCGGGGTAATTTCCTGATCGGCACCCGCGTTGGATTTTCCACAGCAGTGTCCCGTCTGAAAGTAGAAAGCCCCACTTTTAATTATGACGGCGAAGGCAGCCGCACTTCGCAATTCAATATCGCACCGGCCATTGGTTACTTTGTCACCCGTAATTTCGCTGTCGGGGTAGGCATGTCGTATTCTTCTTACCGCAGCTCCGATCCGTCCTCCGCCGACAGTATCAGCCGCGAGGATGACAGTTACAGCAGCAACTTGTTATTCGGGCCTTTTGCCCGCATTTATCTGCCCATATCGGAGGATAATGCTTTCATTCTGGGTAGCATTGCCGGTTTTGGCAATACGGTCAATCAGGTCAAAGTGAACGAGGTTACCCAG
>JBKJKS010000132.1:0-3799 GCA_046597295.1 Saprospiraceae bacterium | reverse complement strand
ACAAACGCTTGGTCAAGACACCCAAACTTTACTTCTGCGACACCGGCCTGGCCTGCAATCTGCTGGGCATCGAAGCGCAAAAACAATTGGCTACCCACTTTCTGCGCGGCGGCTTGTTTGAAAATTGGGTGTTGCTCGAACTGCTGAAACACCGCTATAACCAAGGCCGGCCAAACAATTGCTACTTCTGGCGTGATAACCACGGACACGAGGTAGATTGCCTGATGGAACGGGCCGGTCTGCTGACGCCCGTGGAGATTAAGTCGGGGGCGACCGTCAACATGGGCTGGTTTGATACGCTGGCCTATTGGGAAAAACTGGCCGGACCGGAAAATGATGGCCAAGGGGCGGTAGTGTACGGCGGGACGCAAAGTATCCGTATGGCGGCTGGGCGGTTGATTGGTTGGAGGGACGTAGGGGAACTTTGGTAGACGTAAATAAAGAGGAAGTACCTGTCTCTTTATAAGCCGCTTCGTGTGCGCAATTGTTCCATAAGTGCGCTCTTTTCCGGCTTTCACGCCTTTGATGCGGCGACCGACGCGAAATGGAAATGAACAGAGCGTTAGTGTCGAGGACAACTTTCATGATTGCATTTTCCGATAGCGCGTACGGCGGTGCCTTTTCAGCAACGCATGGGAATCCATCGCTTTGGCTTCCCAAATTTGGTCTGCCTTCCTTCCACACAGAGTTTTTTAGCTTCTTCAAACCCATCAAGTTCGTAGTCTGGTTTTCGTATATTCTCCGCTTTCACCAAAAGATCGACGGCTTCGCTCAATGCATTTTCCTTTATTAGCACAAATGCTTGGGCGACGAGGGCGGCATATTCCTGGCGTTGCGAACGAAGCGCTTGTGCCTCGCGCAACGTCTCCACCTTTTCTACCAAAACATCTATCTCTTCAAAAATGGTCAGGTAAGCCGCATCGGCATTGTGCCAATGCGGGTCGGTGATGGGGTAGCGTTTCTTGGGCAGCAATTCATAGCGCTCCAATTTCTCGAAGGGCGTATGCTTCAAACCGCAGGGGCGCAGTAGCACCCCAACGGCGATGGCTTCTCCGGCCTCGTGGCGCTGGAGCGCGATACGGGCCTCCGTATTATAGAAATAATCGGAATCGAGCGCATAAAATCCGAACAGGTTGCAATTCAGTATTCATGCGGCTTGAGTATTGCTAAAAAATTCTGGTAAACATAGGCTGTCAACTTTCGGAAAGTGAAAAAACTTTCCGAATGGCATCAATCCATTTCCAAATCCACATCCACCTTCTCCTGCCAGGGCAGTCCATCCTTATTGAGCCGCTCCATAAACGGATCGGGGTTGAATTGTTCCACATTGAAAACCCCCGGACCGTTCCAGGCGCCGGTGAGGATCATGCGGGCGCCGATCATGGCCGGCACGCCCGTGGTATAGCTCACCGCCTGGGTACCCGTCTCCTGATAAGCGGCCTCGTGGGAGCAGTTGTTCCACACGTAGTAGGTGCGCACTTTCCCGTCTTTCAGGCCTTTGATGCGGCAACCGATGCTGGTGAAGCCGGTGTAGTTTTCGCCCAGGTCTTCCGGGGCGGGCAGCACGGCTTTCAGGAATTCGAGGGGCACGATGTCCATGCCTTTAAAGTGGACCGGTGCGATGCCGGCCATGCCGATGTTCTGGATCACCCGCAGGTGGGTCAGGTATTCCTGGCCGAAGGTCATCCAGAAGCGGGCACGACGCAGGGTCGGGAAGTTCTTGACCAGGCTTTCCAGTTCCTCGTGGTAAATGAGGTAGGAGCGTTTCGGGCCGATCTCCGGGTAGTCGATGTCTTTCCAGATCTCGTGCGGCTCGGTCTCGATCCACTGGCCGTCCTGCCAGTATTTGCCGCGTTGCGTCACCTCGCGGATGTTGATTTCGGGATTGAAATTGGTGGCGAAGGCCTTGCCGTGATCGCCGGCGTTGGCGTCGATAATATCCAGTTCATGGATCTCGTCGAAGTAGTGCTTGGCCGCATAAGCGGTGAACACGCTGGTGACGCCGGGGTCGAAGC
The DNA here is from genome assembly GCA_046597295.1 of Saprospiraceae bacterium. Classification (GTDB taxonomy): domain Bacteria; phylum Bacteroidota; class Bacteroidia; order Chitinophagales; family Saprospiraceae; genus M3007. The sequence goes on along the minus strand of JBKJKS010000132.1, from coordinate 1,784 downwards.
CGCAGCCCAGCAGGGCCAGGATGCCTTTCTGCCGGAATCGCTCCTGGTAGGCCCATTGCCACGAGTACTCGAACTTGGCGACGTCTTTCGGCTCGTAATTGGCCGTGTCCATGTAGTGTACGCCGGTTTCCAGGCAGGCGTCCATAATCGGCAGATCCTGGTAAGGCAAAGCGATATTGACCACCAGATCGGGCTGAAACTGCCGGATGAGGCCGACGGTCTGACCCACATTATCCGCATCCACCTGCGCCGTTTCGATCCGTTTGCCGCCGTATGCCGCATAAATAGCATCGGCGATGGTATCGCATTTGGATTTGGTGCGCGAGGCAAGCATGATGTCGCCAAAGATGTCGCGGTTTTGGGCGCATTTGTAGGCGACCACCCGGCCTACGCCGCCCGCGCCGATGAGAAGAACTTTCTTGGACATTTATAGAAATGATGAGTGGTGAATGATGAATTAATTTTTAAAATGTTGAAGGCTAACCTTTTGAAAAATGTCTTTTTTCAAAAAATCAGGAAAGATGGGCAAAAGTAGAGAGAAAACCTGCTTGCGTACACCCCAAAGTCAAGCCAAATCCCTACTTTCGCAGGAAGCCAAAATGATTTGTTCCGCCCAACGGCTCATCATTCATCATTTATCATTTTCCTTTGCGTCCCCGTTCACTGTCTGTTTTTCAGAATATTGCTTTCAACCCGACTCCCATCGAGGAGTACGTGCAGATGCAGTCGCTCCACACGATGGTATTTGACCGCTTCTGTGAAGACGGCTGGTGCTACTGGGCGGATATGTTGTTCCGCCGCAACTACTGGGAATGGCGCGATCAGCCCTGCCGGGTGATCGTTTTACGCATCAATTTAAAGAACTTTTCCTGGAGTAAAAGTCAGCGCAAGTGCCTGCGCCGCAACGAGGACCTCTCGGTGCAGCGCCGTTCCATCCACATTACCCAGGCCCACGAGGCGCTGTTTGCCCGGCATGCGCAGCGGTTCTCGCATAACCGCCCGATGAGCATCTACGGGTTTTTCAGTTTCTTCAGCAGCATCATGCCCTGCCTGGGCATGCAGTTCGATACCTACCGGGAAAATCAGCTGCTGGCGACCAGTTACTTCCACGTGGGGCGTCAGGGTTTGGCCGGCAATTACTGCATTTACGAGCCGGGCGAAGAAGGACGCAGCCTGGGCACGTTCACCATGTTGAAGGAAATCGAGTTCGCGATCGAATCGGGCCGGCAGTACTATTACCCGGGCTTCGTGTATGATCTGCCCAGCGAATTCGATTACAAACTGAATTTCAACGGACTGGAATACTTCGACTGGTGGGGTAACTGGTACCCGCTGGAGCGTTTGCCGGTGCGGGATTGGCGGACGCAATGGGCGAACGGGCAGCCCCCCGGAGCGCACCGGGACGGCCCTTCGCCTTATACACTGGAGTCATCGGGTGAATAGTGCCGCAGTACGGCTATCGTGCGGTCTACCATTGCCCGGTCCACATCCAGGTGGGTCACGAAACGGATGGTGTTGGGTCCAAAGGCCGTGGCGATGACGCCGTTTTCTTTCAAATACGTCAGGAATGCCGGACTGGCGGGTTTAGCCGCCGCGTTCTCATCGGCGGCTAAACCCGCCGGTACCTGCAGGTCGAAGATCACGATGTTGCTCTGCACCGGCCGGATGCCGCCTATATAAGGCAATTCGGCCAGTGCCGCCGCCAGTAAACGCGCATGGGCGTGGTCGTCGCGCAGCCGCGCTACATGGTGATCGAGCGCGTAGATGCCCGCTGCGGCCAGGTA
>JBKJKS010000595.1:0-3481 GCA_046597295.1 Saprospiraceae bacterium | reverse complement strand
TTTTTATTTGCAAGCAATTTGCAAGCAGAATGCGGTTTGAACTGGGCCGTTTTGACCGCGTTTGATGCCGAAAAAAAATTTGAACTTTTTTTCGGCAACCCGCCTTCCCAACGAATTTCGCCCTGCTTGGTGTTCTAAAAAGCAACGCCACCGCCTACCCGCTCGCGCCGTGGCTGCGCCAGGCGTGGCCTATTCCTGGGGCTTTGCCCCACTACGCAGCCCTCGCTTGGTATTTCCCTCTCGCCACGTTTGTTTCTTTTGACCAAGTGCAACTTTCGGGAGTGGCTAAATCAAAAGCGCTGTCCCATCGCGCTGGCAACCAAACTAACGTTTTGGGAAATTTAGCCTAGCTTGAGTATTGCTGCTAAGCGCTGTCTACTCTTTCGACAATTCCTTAATGCGTTGATATAACCCTCGATCAATAAAGAAATTAGCCTCAGATCGAAGCCTATCCATTAATGGGAAGACATGGGTAATTAATCCTTTTTGTTTGGCCAGGACGAGAATGCCAAGTACTCCCAATGGCTGCAAATTATAGGATTGGGCTATTTTCCTTCCTAAAATTTCATCCATCAAAATATAGTCGGCTCCCATATCTAATGCCAGTACAATCGCTTCCGCCTCGCCCCGATCTAAATCACGGAGCAGTGGAGGAAGTAAGGGTTGATCTGAAACGGAAAGCACTTTTACCCACGACGCTTCCATGATTTCTTTAGCCCCTGGCTCATGATTTCCTGGGCCAGCAAACTCGTTAAAAACCGCAGTTGGAATGACAATTTCGGAAAATAATTCTGGAAGCAAATGGAGATGCCCAATCGTCGCAAGATTGATGATGGGGGAGGTAGTGCTTATAACAAGCATTATCCAGCCATCGAATTAAGGGTTTTCAAATCCGTTTCAAAGTCTTCGATGGAATAATTGATTGGGAACCCACGCTCAACAAGGGCTTTTTGAAACGCTAACCGTGTCATTCCTACCCAACGCGCAGCACGAGCCAGTGTAAGCACCTTGCGCTTATAAAGCAACACGGCAACATCAATTTTCAGATCTTCTTCGGAGTAATCCGATATGCCGATGAAATCACTTGGAAGTTCAACTAACATAAAATAACGTTTATACGCAAAAGTAGCAGATTTTCGGCAAAAACGCAATGGATTTCTGCCTTCAAGGTCGGCGCTTGCGTTATTCTGCCGTTAAACTTCCGATAAATCGCCCTTAAAAATAATACTCGCCCTGGGACGCTGGTCTGACGGGTAGCGCGGCGAGTACTATTGGAACAAAGGTACCTAATCCGGCAACCTCATGCCATGGATATTTACCATTTTTGACCCCCTCGCGCCATAGCTGCGCCAAGCGTAGCCCATACGCAGGGCTGTGCCTCACTACGCAGCACCTGGTCCGTGCACCTATCGAAAAAGCGGGGTCATTCGTTACGACGGGAAAAACTTCAACAATTTTTCGAAGTAAAAATCAGGTCGTTCCATTGGTCGTTCGTCATGCAGTGCGGGAGGATGTGGCGAGTGCTGAAGGCAAAAGTAAAAATTGTTGGTTGCGAACGCAGAGGAATCTTGTGGCTTAGAAACTACAACCCCGCCCCATCAAACTGCCCGAACAAAGCCTGCCGCCGGGCGCATTGTTCCCGAAGCGCGGCCATCTGCACCCGAAAATCCGTTTAACTTCGCTTTTTCAACGTTGACGCATGAAAACTTTCCTACCCGCCGCATTCCCCCTGCTGCTGTTGGTTTCCGCTTGCCAACAGCCCACCATCAAAACTGATACGCCTTCTACCCAATCCCCTTATCCCACGACTGGCAAAATTGAACGTTTTCATCCCGCTCTGGACAGCCTCCTTGCGCGGGAAGCCAAAATCGAAGTGCTGGCGGAGGGTTTCGCATGGACGGAAGGGCCCCTGTGGATCACCGATGGTGACTACCTGCTGTTCACCGATATCCCGCCCAATCGCGTGATGCGCTGGAAAGAGGGCGAGGGCAGCCGCTTGTATCTTTCGCCGGCCGGGTACACCGGAATGACGGAGCGGGGCGGCGAACCGGGCGCTAACGGCCTGCTGCTCGACACGGCCGGTCGGCTGGTGCTCTGTCAGCACGGCGACCGCCGCGTAGCCCGGATGAATGCGCCGCTGGGACAACCTCAGCCCTCGTTCGTTTCCCTCGCCGACCGCTGGGAAGGCAAACGCCTGAACAGCCCGAACGATGCCGTTTTTGATCGCCTGGGCAATCTCTATTTCACCGACCCGCCCTACGGACTGGAAAAGCAGACCGACGATCCGGGCAAAGAAATTCCCTTCCAGGGCGTCTACCGTCGCCGCCCCGATGGCCGGGTAGCGCTGTTGCTCGACTCGCTGAGCCGCCCGAATGGTATTGCTTTGTCGCCCGATGAAAAAACCCTCTACATCGCCAACTCCGATCCTGCCCGGGCCGTCTGGATGGCCTACGATCTGCGGCCCGATGGTTCGCTGGCCAATGGACGCGTCTTTTACGATGCCACGGCGAACGTTTCAGACGACCTGCCGGGTCTCCCGGATGGGCTGAAAGTTCATCCGCAAGGCATACTGTTCGCCACCGGGCCGGGCGGCATCTGGGTGTTTCAACCGGACGGCAAGCTGCTGGGCAGGATCGACACGGGGCAGCGGACTTCCAATTGCGCTTTTGGGAATGGAGGCAAGGCGCTTTATATCACCGCACACCGGCAACTGCAGCGGGTGTGGCTCCGTTATTAAGCACCTTTCTTACGCACCTGCAAAACCGCTTTTAATACAAAAATGCTCGACCTTCTCCAGGCCCTGGTTGCCGGATGCGCCATTTTCCTGGCTTTCTTGGTCTGCACCGTCCGGCAGGATACAAATACCCTCGCCAACCGCTGGCTGGGCGCGTTTCTGTTCTTGCTCGGCTGCTTCATGCTCGATGACGGCCTCGCCGTATTTGGTATTTACCAGGACCATCCCTGGCTGATTGGTTTCGCTGCTCGCGCCATGTTTGCGCCCAGCGCCTTTTAAAGCATAGTTTTACAAGTCCTTTACATCGTTTTACACGCGAAAAACCGGCCGGCTTGCACCCGCCTGTACTTTTGACCCATCGTTCATCCAATCATATCCACCATGCGCATCATCGCTTTATTGATTCTCGGTCTATGTTTCGCGGCCTACCGCAACCTGCAGCCCACTTCGCCCCCACTCTCCGCACCGGACGCCAGCCCGGTCTGCCAGCCCGGGAGCATTTTTTTCCAATCCACCGATGGGGGCACCACCTGGCAGGACATCAGCGCGGGCCTACCCGATACGATGAACAGCCTGCTGGCCCAGGACGGGGAAGTGTATCTGGGTAACGCAAATGGCATTTTATACCACAGTCGACAGCCGGAAAAGGGCGTTTGGGAACAGGAAAATCTGAATGAATACTGCCTGAATCCCGGCGAATTTTTCTCGAACCTCGGCCAGCCTTTGCCAGACAACATGATCCTGAAC
>JBKJKS010000504.1:0-10128 GCA_046597295.1 Saprospiraceae bacterium | reverse complement strand
CCGACGTAAAAGCGATGATCGAGAAGGAGATGCCGGGCGCGTTCGAAAAGAAGAAAAAAGCGCCGGTAAAAAAGGCTGCCGCGCCGAAAGCCGCCACCGCGGGATCCAAAAAGGCGCCCCCGAAAAAAGCAGCGGTCAAGAAAAAATAATGCTTAGCCCGTCCTACAGTTTCTCTGCCGTAGAGCGGACTAAGCATAGTGTACAGGCAGAAGCCTGTTTGAAGCAGTACTTTTCTGGTTGGAAGTACGGGCGGCTTATTCCCGGACCGCTTTGCTGTCCAGCAGCACCTTATTGACAATCTCGCCCTGTGCAGTGGAAAGGTACAAATAATAGGTGCCGGTAGGTAAATGACCCAGGTCTATCGTTTGGTCGCGGGTTCCCGGACCGGCTATCCACATTTCACCCTGGCTATCCAGCACTTTATATCGGTTGTAGGAAATGCCGGATAATTTCACCAGACCACTGGCAGGAACCGCCAGCACCCTGTCCAGCTGGCGGGAGGATTTTTGTACACTGCGGCCGGGAGTGGGTTTGACGACGGAATCTTCCAGGCTGGCTTCGTTGAGTGCAGGTGCAAAGTGAAGTTCCTGGGTAAAGGCAGTCGCCTGGTAGCCTAAGAGAACGATCAGCAGGGGTAATAAGCGGTAAAAGGAGTGGTTTGACATGGGCAGTGAAATTAGGCGTGAGAAAATTTCAACGACACTATTTTCGCTGGGGGGATGGCGAAGGCAAAAAGACGTATTTTTCAGGTACATCCGATCATTCAAGTGCAAAAAGCAGGCCACACGTTAAAGCAATACCCGATCCGGGGTAGTATTGTTTGCCAAGTGCTGGATGGCCGACATTTTAGACATGAATAAACTGTTCCTCACCAAGACCATCCAGGTGCTGTTGCTGATCGTTTTGACGATTGCTATTCTGTATCTGGGGCGTCCATTCCTGGTTCCCATTGCCCTGGCCACTTTGCTGGCGATGCTCCTGTTGCCGGTGAGTACCTGGCTGGAGAAAAAAGGGTTGAATCGTGGCCTGTCCACCCTGGTCAGTGTACTGACGCTGCTGACCGGCATCATTGGTGTCATTGCGCTGCTGAGCTGGCAAATGTCCAACGTGGCCGATGACCTGTCGCAGATCAAGACGGTGGCCATGGAGCGGGTAGAACAGGTGCGGCAGTACCTGAGCCAGACAATGGGTATTTCGAGGGAAGAGCAGGACAAAATGGTACAAGAAAACCAATCGTCGGGCGCCGGTGGCGCCGCTCAAGTAGGCGCGGCCATCGTCGGCGGCTTGCTGGGCGGCTTGGTCACCTTCATCATAGCCGTGGTGTACATTTTTATGTTTTTGTACTTGCGGGCCCACTTCAAGAAATTCATTTTGCAGCTGGTGCCGGCCACGGAAAAAGCGGAAACCACGCGGGTCATCGCCGAGTCCACGCAGGTCGCCCAAAAATACCTGGGTGGCCTGGGCCTCATGATCGCCATCCTGTGGGTGTTGTACAGCATTGGCTTCAGCATTGTCGGGGTGAAAAATGCCGTTTTTTTCGCGGTCCTCTGCGGCGTACTGGAGATTGTACCGTTTGTGGGTAACCTCACCGGGACCGTCATCACCCTGCTGATGGTAGTGGCCCAGGGCGGCGATAGCGGTATTATGCTGGGTGTGCTCATTACCTATGGCCTCGTGCAATTCTTTCAGAACAATGTGCTGACACCTTTAATCGTCGGTTCCGAAGTAAACATCAACCCCGTTTTCACGATCATGGCCCTGTTGCTGGGCGAGCTGGTCTGGGGCATTCCCGGTATGATCCTGGCCATTCCCATGCTGGGTATTTTCAAAATTATCTGCGATCACGTGGAGCCGCTGCAGCCATACGGGTTTCTGCTGGGCCCGGCGGGAGGAAAAAAGCAGAAAAGTGGATTTACCGATAAGATCAAGGGCTGGTTCCAGCGGAAATAAGTATAGCATGAACGCCCCGCTGGGCATCGACGGACCTGGAAGTTTGTCGTACTTAGGACACCCGCCGGTTATTTTTGGTCGGTAACCAACAATGACCGTTGCACTTGGGGCATTGGTGACGCCCTGCAGGCTGCAAATCTTCAACATAGCCACATTCAATGCAGGCAAACTGGCCCGCTTCCGTAATGGCCTGCAAAGTCGCATTGATCAACTCCGGATAAATGGGCAGTCCCGGTCGTACATCCTTATCTTCCTGAAAATAGACACTGACCTCGCCGGAGGTTTCGAGATAGACCAGGCGCAACTGTCCCAGGTGGTCCACGCTCTTTTGCCGCAGTTCGGCAAAAAAATCATCGGTCGACAACTTTGATTTCTTATACTCAGCATAATCGATCTGGCCCTCCTTGAGCATGCACAGCGGCCTGCCTTCCAGCAATGATTCCAAAGCTATGCTTTTGAAAATCAGGTACGTAATGAAACGATACATCAGGACGACCAGCAAAATGGCCAGCATGCCATGCAGCAAAGGCGTCGTGCTTTGGAACATCGGATCGCCGGCAGCGGAACCCAGGGCAATCAGGATCGCCATTTCGAAGATGGACAGTTGCTTGACCCCGCGTTTGCTCAATAACTTCAGCATCACCAGCAGGAACAGAAACAGCACAATAGTGCGAAAGGCTATTTCGCCGAAATAAGCCCAGGGGGTGTCGTGCGAGACCCACATGCGGAACCAATCGAATGCTTTAATTTCTTCCATAAACGCTTTAAAAAATTAATGACTATCCGCCTATTGTACCCCCAACGCAAGTGCAGGGTACAGTAGGCGGATAGTCAAATTAAAAATTAGCGTAAATGTACCGGATCCGTTTAAAAATAAGGTGTGGCAGGCGCCTTATTTCGCGTAGCCCAATAACCGCAGCAGTTCTTCCAGGTTCGATTCTCCGACCGGAATTTCCGCTTCGCCGATCCGGATTTCCCGGTTGCGGATGGATTCTATTTTCTCCACGTGCACGATGAACGACTTGTGCACCCGCATGAATTGCTGCGCCGGCAGTTTTTCCTCCATGGCCTTCAGGGTGGACTTGGTGAGCACCGGTTTTTTGGCCGTGGCCAGATAAATTTTGACATAGTCCTTCATGCCTTCGATGTAAGTAATATCGGGAATCGGAATTTTTACCAGCGCGTACTCCACATTGACAAAAAAGAAATCGGCCGCTTTGGCCGCATCCGGGAGTACGGCCGGCGTCCCGGCAGTGGGTCGCTTCTCCTGGATCTCCCAGGCCCGGAGTGCCGCCTTGGTGAAGCGTTCCAGGCTGACGGGTTTGAGCAGGTAGTCCACTACTTCCAGCTCATAACTTTCCACGGCGTAATTGGAATAGGCCGTGACAAAAATGACCATAGGCTTACTGGGTAGGCTCTGCAGGAGTTTGGTGCCCAGCATACCCGGCATCTGGATGTCGAGAAACATCAAATCGATCGGTTCGGCCTGCAAGGCTTCCATGGCCTCGAAAGCATTTTTGCAGCTGCGTACCCATTCGAGGAAAGGCAGCTGGCGGATGTTTTCTTCCAGTAATTTGCGGGCCAGGGATTCATCATCGACGACGATACAGCGGAGCGGGGGCATGGGTCAGGCGGATTGGAAGGGAAGGTGCAACTGCACAACGAACCAGCCGTCGGCCTGCCGGATGTCCAGCTGATGATCGCCGGGATGGAGGAGTTCCAGGCGGCGGCGCACGTTGCGCAGGCCGACCCCGCTGCTGCTGTCCTTATCGGCCGGGTCGCCGGGTGCGATGCGGTTGCGCACGGTAAAGTGCAGTTCCTGCGCATCGAATCGCAGCTGAATATCAATGAAGGGATCAGCGACCAGACCCACCCCGTGCTTGAACGCATTCTCTACGAAGGGGATCATCAACATGGGTTCGATGACCTGCCCGCCGGGCTGCCCATCGATTTGTAGCTGGATCGCCACATCCTCCTCAAAACGGATCTTTTGCAGTTCCACGTAACTTTTCAGGTAGTCCAGCTCTTTTTCCAAGGGAATCTGCGCGTCCGCGGACTCGTAGAGCATGTAGCGCATCAGCTCCGACAGGTGGTGGGTGACCGGCTCGGCCCGCTCCGATTTGGAGCGGATGAGGTAGATGATGCTGTTAAGGATGTTAAAGATGAAGTGGGGGCTGATCTGGGAGCGTAGGAAGGAGAGTTCGGACTGCAGGTGCTCGCGTTGCTGATCCTGCCGTGCTTTTTCCTGGCCCACCAGGTGGGTGACCAAGCCGTAACCGGTACTGATGGCGGTGATGAAGAGGACGTAAAAGAAACTTTTGGAAACGTACAGCGGCATCCGGTCGGCATAGTCGGCTAATCGCCAGTTCTTCAGGAGATTTTCCAGGAACACGAAGACCAGGACCAGGACCAGGACCGACAGCAGGTAAGTGCCGATGCCCCGCCTGCGCAGCACCTTGGGAATGAGGATCTCCGTATTGATAAAAAATAAGGGGATGTTGGTGAGCTTCACCGGCAGCAACCGGATCATGAACTGCCGGTGCTTCTCGTCGTCGTCCGGCGAGAGGAAGAACTGGCCAAACCAGATGCCCCAGAACAGGAGCAGGAAGGACCAGCGCAAGAGCTGCTCCGCCGATATTTTTTTGCCAAAGACATCCATGTGTGCAGTGTGTGCCGGCAAAGATACCGGTCATAGGCAATCGCTACAGCGGATGGCGACCAAAGCGGCGGATGCGGCGATGTGGGGGGTGAATGTGGATTATTATAACTCCAGCACCACCGCCTCATAAGGCCGCAACGACAGCGAAGGCACCGCACTCGCCGGATAATTCCCGATCAATACCCTGGCTCTGCTGATGTCCAGTCCCGGCTGCACCGTCGCCGGCGTCGCCCGGAAATTGAGCAACACCAGCAGTTTTTTGCCCTCGCCTTCGCGGGTATAGGCGTACACGTCGGGGTTGCCCGCATCCAGCAGGGTGTATTTGCCGTAGATCAGGGTCGGGCTGCCCTTGCGCAGTTGCACGATCTTGCGGAAGTACTGCAGCACCGAGTAGGGGTCTTTTTCCTGGGCGGCCACATTCAGCATCACGTAATTGGGATTCACCTTCAGCCAGGGCTGGCCGGTGGTAAAGCCGGCATTGGCCGAAGCATCCCACTGGAAGGGCGTGCGGCCGTTGTCGCGGGCGGAGATCTTCTGGGCGTCGAGGAATTTTTGCAGATCACCGCTCTCTGCTTTCGCTTTGGCGTACATGTTCCGCGATTCGATGTCCTGATAGTCCTCTATTTTATCGAACTTGATGTTGTTCATGCCCAGTTCGTCGCCAAAGTAATAGTAGGGTGTGGCGCGCATGGTCATCAGGAAGGTCGTCAGCATTTTGGAGCTCAATTCCCGGAAGGCCGGGCTGTCGTTGCCCCAGCGGGTCACCATGCGTGGCTGGTCGTGGTTGCCGAGGTAGACCGTACCCCAGCCTTTCTCCGCGAACACGGCATCCCACTTCGAGTATACCTGCTTGAATTCCAGCAGGCTGTAGCCCTTGGGGTCGGGCACTTTGAACTGGTTGGGCATGTACCCGATGCCCACGCCTTCGAAGTGGTAGAGCATGTCCAGTTCGTGGCGGTCGGCATCCACGAACAGCAGGGCGTCGTCGGTGCCCACGCCGATGCCTTCGGCCACACTCATCACGTCGTATTTGCTCAGCACCTCGCGGTCCATCGCCTGCAGGTATTCGTGCAGGTGGGGACCGTCGGCGTAGTACTTCACCATGTCGCCCTGGTACTGCGCCGGTAGTTCCGGATAGGTCGTGTCTTTGGAAATGAAGGGAATGACATCCATGCGAAAACCATCCACGCCCTTATCGAACCAGAAGCGCATCATGCTGAAAATCTCCGCCCGCACCTTGGGGTTTTCCCAATTGAGGTCGGGTTGCTTTTCGGAAAAATAGTGCAGGAAGTAAGCATTGGTGGTCGGGTCCAGTTTCCAGGCATCATTGTTCACGTCGAAGAAACTGAAGCGCGGGGCGGGCTTTCCCTTTTCTGCGGGCCACCAGTGGAAGTAATCGCGGTAAGGGTTGGTGCGCGACTGGCGCGACTGCTTGAACCATTCATGTTCGCTGCTGCAGTGGTTCACCACCAGATCCATCACCAGTTTCAGGCCCCGGTCGTGCATGCCTTTCAGCAGTGCATCGAAATCGGCCATGGTGCCGAATTCCTGCATGATGTTTTGATAATCACTGATGTCGTAGCCATTGTCGTCGTTGGGCGAGGCAAAGACCGGGTTGAGCCAGACCACGTCCACGCCCAGACTTTTCACGTAGTCGAGCCGGGAGATCATGCCCTGCAGGTCGCCCACGCCGTCACCGTTGCTGTCCTGAAAGCTGCGCGGATAGATCTGATAGACCACGGCTTCTTTCCACCAGGTACGTTCGACGGGGTTGGTCGCGGGCGCTTTCACAGCTGCGGGCGGGGTGGGGGATTGACAGGCAAGGCCAGACAGGAGGCACACTGCACAGCTGCGCAGGAAGCGGGTGGAGGTTGGCGCCATGGCGTAAGTGGGTGAGCGAACAAAGCAAATTCGTGATCGTTGTACAGACGAGGGGGAGCAAATATAACGTGATTTGCCCAAGCCTTGTGTTCTGCTGACGGTGAGGTCTACACATTGACCGTTTTGGTCTACACATCCCAACGGGAACGACCCGGCCAACTTCCTTTGCTTCCCCGCTTTCGACCGAAAACTGACACCCTCCTTTTCCATTTCAATGGCCACACCATGAAAAAACAAGTCCACTCCCTCCTTTTTACCGGCCTGATCGCCCTGCTAGGCACTATAGCGATTGCCTTTCAAACAAGTCCGGCACCTGCCGCCGATTACCGCGACCTCAACAAAAACGGCCGCATGGATGTCTACGAGGATGCCCGCCAGCCGGTAGAAGCGCGGGTGAACGACCTGCTGGCCCAAATGAACATCGAGGAAAAGGCGGGGATGATGTTCATCAACGGCACCGTCATCAATGCGGACGGCAGCATCGAAAAACAGGCCGGTGGCCAGGGTCCGGCAGCCCGCATGCCTTCGGCCATCGAAAATATGCGGGACCGCAAAATGAACCATTTCAATTATTGGGCGGCGCCACCCACCCGCCAGTTAGCGATGGGTTATAATGCCCTGCAAAAAGCGGCGGAGGCCACCCGCCTGGGCATTCCGGTCACCATTGCCTCCGATCCGCGGCATTATTTCAGCAACAACATCTTCACCGTGGCCGCCAGCGACTTCTCGCAGTGGCCGGAACAACTCGGCTTTGCGGCCATCGGCGATGAAAAACTGATGCGCAAGTTCGGCGATATTGCCCGGCAGGAGTACCGGGCAGTGGGCATCCGCGAGGCCCTGCACCCGATGGCCGACCTGGCCACCGAGCCACGCTGGCCGCGGACCAACGGCACTTTTGGCGAAGACGCCCGCTTATCCGCCCGCCTGGTGAAAGCCTACGTGCTCGGCTTTCAGGGCGAACGGCTGGACAGCAATGGCGTAGCCTGCATGACCAAACACTTTTCCGGCGGCGGCCCCCAGAAGGAAGGACTGGATTCGCACTTCGAATTCCACAAAGGCCAGGTCTATCCGGGCAAAAATTTCAAATACCACCTGCTGCCCTTCGAAGCGGCGTTTGCCGCCAACACCGCGGCCATCATGCCCTACTACGGCGTACCGACCGACCAGACGAGCGAAAACGTGGGCTTTTCCTACAATAAAGACATCATTACCAAACTATTACGCGAGAAATACAAATACGACGGCGTGGTCTGTACCGACTGGGGCCTGGTCACCGATGCCCCGATGGGACCCGGCGTAGTCTGGCCGGCCCGGGCCTGGGGCGTGGAGAACCTGAGCCGCGAAGACCGGGTGAAAAAGATCATCGAGGCGGGCTGCGACCAGTTCGGTGGCGAAAACTGTCCCGAGCTGGTGGTCAGCCTGGTGCAATCCGGCAAAGTGAGTGAAAAACGCATCGACGAATCCATTCGCCGCCTGCTCCGCCAGAAGTTCGTGCTCGGTCTGTTCGATCATCCTTACGTGGACGTGGAGCAGGCTTTAAAAACGGTGGGCCGCGCCGATTTCAAGGCTGCCGGGGAAGCGGCGCAGCGGCGTTCGTTTACGTTGCTGAAAAACTACACCAACGCCCTCCCGCTTAAAACGGGCAAATGGAAGATTTACGTCAAGAACGTGGACGCCCAGCTGGCGGCGACCTACGGGCAGGTGGTGGACAACCCCAAAGACGCTGATTTTGCCATCGTCCGGGTGAACACGCCCTGGTATCCGGTGGACACCAAGAACCCCTTTGCCCTGGGCTTTCACCACGGCGACCTGGATTTTAAGGGCCAGGCAAAAGAAGAGATTCTGGGCATTCTGACTGCCGTGCCGACCATCGTCGATATTTACATCGACCGCCCGGCAGTGATTCCCGAGATCAGCGCCAAAGCCTGGGGCCTGCTGGCGGACTACGGCGCCAGCGATGCCGCCCTGCTCGACGTGATTTTTGGCAAAGCCAAACCCGAAGGCAAACTGCCCTTCGAACTGCCGTCTTCCATGGCGGCGGTGCGCCAGCAAAAGGAAGATGTGCCCTACGATTCGCAAAAGCCGCTGTATAAGTTCGGGTTTGGGTTGCGGTATACGCGATAAGATGCCACCATCGAATGAAGGCGCCTGGCAAGCCGGGCCGAAAGCGTTAAATGACCTGGGTCATTTCCCAAAAGTCGTTTTTGAACGTTGATGCATGGCGCAAGACCATCGTCCATTTAAAATGATGCTTGTTTGCTTGCCGAAATCGCTTTCTTCGATTCATCCCTTTACACCGATGCCATGCAAAATTTTACCCAGCAACCCTTCCCAGGCCGTTTGAACCTGGTTTTTGCCTTACTGTTGTTCGCTACGATCGCCGGGGCGCAGGACATTGCCTTCATCAAGGCCGACCAGATTACCCGCTGGAAAAACGCGGATACCGATACCGTGTACGTGATCAATTTCTGGGCGACCTGGTGCGGACCCTGCGTCGCGGAACTGCCGGCCTTTGAAAAACTGCACGAGCGCTATGCCGGGCAAAAGGTCCGGGTGATTCTCGTCAGCACCGATTTCAGCAAGCAGGTGGATACGAAGGTGCGGACTTTTATCAGGGAAAAGAACCTGCGCAGCCAGGTCGCTTTCATGGACGAATCCAATCCCAACAACTGGATCAACCTGGTGAATCCCGATTGGAGCGGACTGATACCGGCCACGCTGATCATTGCCCGGCGCAAAAAGTTCGAGCGTTTTTTTGAAACGCCGCTCACCTATGAAGAATTAGAAACGGCGGTGCAAGCCGCACTGAAATAACTTTCATCACCAATTTTTCAACGATCATGAAACAAGTACGCTCTATGCTGGCCCTGGCGGTCGTATTCGTAGCCACTTCCTTTACTCTGTCCAGTCCGACCGTCGGCGACGTTGCTGCCGATTTTACGTTGAAAAACGTGGATGGTAAAATGGTGAAGTTGTCGGGCATCAAAGACGCTAAAGGCTACATCGTCATTTTTACCTGCAACACCTGCCCCTACGCCATCGCCTACGAAGACCGCATTATTGCGCTCCACCAGAAGTACGCTGCGCTGGGTTATCCGGTGGTGGCCATCAACTCGAATGACAAAATCGTGAAACCTGCCGACAGCTACGACCAGATGCAGGTCCGCGCCAAAGAGAAGCAATTCCCCTTCGTCTACCTGTATGACGAAACGCAGGAGATCGCCCAGGCCTATGGCGCGCTGAAAACCCCGCATGTCTACCTGCTGGACAGCAAACGGGTAGTGCGCTACATCGGCGCCATCGATGATAACTCCGAGGACGCCGCTGCCGTGGAGGACAAGTACCTGGAAAACGCGGTGGATGCCCTGCTCGCCGGGAAGGAAGTGGCCGTGCAGGAAACCAAGGCCATCGGCTGCGGGATCAAGTGGAAGCGTTCGTAAGTCACCCGCCGCATAAAAACGATAAAATGTCCGGCCAGTACGCCATAAGTTTTAACTTTCGGTGTGTTGGCCGGGCATTTTTGTATGGATAAATGCCCCGGTGCGGATTATACGGTTACCTGCTCCACCGGCAGGAATGTGCCGTTCAAATGATCGAAATCAGCGTCGGTCGTGAGCAGCGTGGCGCCCAGTACTGAT
>JBKJKS010000501.1:0-2943 GCA_046597295.1 Saprospiraceae bacterium | reverse complement strand
TGCCGGTGGTGCCTTTGGAAGCGCTCTTGGCAGTCGTCTTGGTAGTCGCTTTCTTAGTCGACGTCGTGGTACCAGAGGAGCGTTTTTCGTCTTTCTGACCTTGCTTTTCCATGGTGTAGGTTTTAAAAAGTGAGTGTTTGTATTTCTGGATAAACAAAAAAAGACGGGCCGTCCACAGAGGTGGACGGCCCGCAAAAAAGATTTGGTATTTTTTCTACAGATTGGGTAAGAGTGGGCAAACTTTAAACCAGGTCGCGGCTGACTGTTTGGGCATTAAGCCATCAGCCACACGGCGAACTCGGCGCCCTGGCCCAGATCGGAATACACTTCGATGCGGCCGCCATGGAGCTGGATAATGTTCAGCGTGCTGGCCAGGCCAAGGCCCATACCATTGGTTTTACGGGAAAAATACGGCTCGAAGATGCGCTTGCGATTTTCGGTGGACATGCCGGGCCCGTTGTCGCGGATCAGGATGCGGCAACCATCGGCAGTCGGTCGGATATTCAATGAAAGGATACCCCGGTTGGCCTCCATGATCTCCACGGCATTGATGATGATGTTGAGCAGGGCGATCTTCATTTTCTCGGGATCGGCCTGCACCGGCTGGAGATCGGGCGCGTAGTCTTTTTCCACCCGGATATTTTTGAGCGCTATGCGGTCGGCAGCCAAGGCGAGGGTTTCGTCGAGCAGCTCGGCGGGGGAACAGGGCCTGGCATGGAGCTGGCCGGGATTGGCCGCCTGCAGCAGGTCGGTGAGCAGTTGACCGATCCGTTTGCTGTTGCGTTGAATGATCTCGACCAGGTCATTTAGTTCGTCGTTGCGGTTATCGGCAATCAACTGGCCGATAGCCAGGTCAATATTGGTCAGGATGATGCGGATCTCGTGGCCCAGCATGCGCAGGAAACGGCCCGCGGCGGCCATTTTATCGGCAATGACCAAATCCTGTTCCGCCTTTTTGCGGCGGGTAATATCGTGCAGGATGCCCTGATAAAACTTCTTCTCCCGGTCGCCGGGCAGGTGGTGGATCGTACAGGCAATGATGCAGTACCGGCTTTCGTCATCGGCTGCCAATAACTCCGTTTCGAAGTCGCGGATATTCTTGCCGGCCGCTATCCGGTTGGTGAACAGCACCTTATGTTTTTCCTCTTCGAAGAGGTCGGTGATGTTTTTAGTCAGGAATTCGGCCTTCGTGTAGCCCAGCAGCCGGGTCGCGGCATTGTTCACATCGGTGAACTGCCCGTCGGCGTTGAGCAGGCAGATGGCGTCCACGGAACCCTCAAAGAGTCCCCGGTACTTTTCCTCATTTTCCTTGAGTTGCTTCAGCGTAGCGGTATGCTCAATCGCATACCGGATACTCCGGCTCAATTTTTCGGGCTCCAGTTCGCGCTTGACCAGGTAGTCCGTTCCGCCCAGCGTCAGGGCCTTCATGGCTACCCCCGTATCGCCCCGGCCGGTCAGCAGGATGATCGGCGTCTGCACCCGGAGATCCTGCGCAATACGCAGCAGATCGAGGCCGGTACCGGCGCCCAGCAAATAGTCGAAGAAGCAAATGTCGAAGTGCCGTTCGGCGAGTTGGAGCCGGGCTCGTTCGAAGCTGGAGGCCCAGGTGACTTCAAATTTTTGGTCTACAATATCGTCCAGACAAGCCTTGGTCAGAAAGTAATCATCTTCATCATCATCTACCAGGAGTACGGAAATGATTTTCATACTGCGTAAACGGTTATCGGTTAGCATATAATCGGCCGGCTGACTCTTCAAATGGTGCAAGGGAGGGTGCTTCATGATCGGTTACTGTTGGAACGGCAATACGATGGTGAACGTAGCGCCACCGTCCAGGCTGCTACGGGCCGAAATGGCGCCATGATGGTTGTTGACTATTTTTTTGCAAATAGCCAGCCCGATACCGGAACCGCTGTACTCCGAACGGCCGTGCAACCGCTGAAAGATGTTAAAAATTCGTTCGGCGTTTTCCTGATCAAAGCCGATGCCTTCGTCAGTAAATTCGATCACGCAGTAGGGTTTGTCGGGCAGGAGAGCATATTCCGGCAGACTGGCGCCCGTCAGGTGCCGGCAGCTGACCCGAACGCTGGGCGGTTGACCGGTTTTTGTAAATTTGAAAGCGTTGTTCAGAATGTTCTGGAACAGCTGCCGCATCTGGCTGGCTACGCCATCGATTACCGGCAGATTGTCTGGAACGGTGATGTCAACCTGCAACCCGTCGCCGTCCAGGTCATGCAGTACGTCGGTCATCGCTTGTTGCAGGTCGGTCGGCTCGAAGGTCGCCTCCAGGCGGGTGACCCGGGAAAAGAGCAGCAGATCGTCGAGCAGCCCTTCCATGCGCTTGGCGGCATCGCTCATCCGGGACAGATACATTTGTCCTTCGTCGCCCAGTAGGGACTGGTACTTCATCAGCAGCCGTTCGCCGAAGGACTGGATCTTGCGCAATGGCTCCTGGAGGTCATGCGAGGCGACGTAAGCAAAGCGCTCCAACTCCTGGTTGGAGCGGTCCAGTTGCTGGATCCGCAACTCGATCTCGCGTTGCTTCTGGTTCAGTTCGGTCACGTCCTTGAGTAGTAGCACGCCCACCACGTTTTCCTGCCCTTCGTCATCGTGGGCATCGGCGTATACCTTGGCCCTGTAGAGCTTGCCGTTAATCTCCTGCTCCATTTCATGGTGCCCGCTGCCGAATATTTGCGAGACGTGCTGCCCCAGGAAACTAAAACCATTTTGCTCGAATAAGGTGGGCAGATTCCGTCCACCCAGCTCGCCCTCCACGTTGAGGCGCACGAAACGCGGTTGGCCTTCGGTCAGAATAATATTCAGGCTCTTATCAAAAATAATGATTTCATGGTCGTTGAGGCCGACCATGAGCGACTGGTACAGGCGCTTCATGCGGCTATCGGCAAAAGCCGCTTCCTTCTGACGGATATTACCCGGCAGAAG
>JBKJKS010000482.1:0-2624 GCA_046597295.1 Saprospiraceae bacterium | reverse complement strand
GCCAGCGGCGACGTGATCACCCAGGGTTTATCACCATCCTGTACCCAGGGATAGGCCAGGAAATTGTGGCTCTCAAAGGTCTCCAAGATGGCGTTGATGGTCAGCGGACCAAAGTCCTGTACGGCTTCGTAAGGCGCAGCCTGCACAACATAGTGGAAGTTGGCCAGCGTCACCTGCGGCGCGTCCGCAGCGACGGTGACGGTAAATACCGCCTCCGCCGTACCGGTCACCGCATCAATTTTGCTCAGCAACAGCGCACCGCTGATGGTCAGCCAGGGCGAATCGGTCGTGAGCGTACCAATGGCGACGGGGCTTTGGCTATGCCCCACATTGAGGTTCTGGATGCGGATAACCGCAGTTTCGCCGCTTTCTAGGCGTTTGTTGCCGTTCCCGCCGGCTACATCATCCAGCTGATAGGCCGTGGTTTTCAACAGCGGGGCCTGCAGTTTTACCGGGATGACCGCTTCGAAGCTCTGTCCGCTGCCGTAGGTCAGGAGCAGGTTGAAATTCACCACGTGGCCGTCCAGGATGTCGTTTTCTACTGTAAAGGCAAATGCGCCGGTCTTGGCTACCGCCTCATTCTGGGCAATATCGCCGAACAGTTCGCTGCCATCGGTAATGGTGACGTTGGCATCCGCCGTGGTCAGGGTAGCCGTAGCGGCGGTGGCCAGTTCCAGGCCAACGTTGGCCAGCGTAAGGTCGAAAGCCAGCGTCTCGCCAAAGTCGGCGCGCTGGTTATTATTGCCCGTAACGGCGTCGTTCAGGGTAACGGATTCGCTCACCACGAAAGCGCCGGAAGCAGGCGTGACGCTGAGCTGTCCCTGATAGGGCACGTAGTTGAATTGCGTAACGGTCACCACCAGATCGCCCACGTTGTCGAGCGCTGGAAAGTTGAGGGTAGCGCTGCCGCCCGAGACGATGGCCACGGCCAGCGTTTGCCCCTGCCAGTACAGACTGACCAAAGCACCTTCCACCGGGCTGTTCACCGTGAGGGTGCTCGTGCCGATGAAGGTGGCCAACGCATGGGTCGCCGTCAATAGCTGGGGCAGTTTGGTGCGCGGCACGGTGGTCGGTTCCGCAAAGGGGTTCCAGAAGTCGGCCATCAGTTCGCCGCCTGCCGCGTAGGCGGCGATCATTTTGACGTTGCCGGCGGCCAGCATGGCGCCGATGCTGGGCGTGAGCGTCAGTCCGTCGGCATCGACGAGGTATTGGTTCATGCCATCCTGGCCTTCCATGGGGGGCGCCCAGCTCTGAAAGTCGCTGGAATAGAAACCCGCAATACCGCCCCAGGCTTCGCCGGTGGCGCCGTTGCCCGCGCGCTGCATGGCTTCGCCGAGGCAATCACCGCCGGCGTTATTGGTGAAGTTGCCGGCACAGCAGGCCACCGCGATGACGATGGGATAGCGACCCTGGTTGCGCAGGGTGCTCACCGCGTCGGTGTTGAAATTGCCGCTGACCAGCCCTTGCTCCCAGCCGTGCCCGCAGTAGTTGTACAGGCTGATGCCGCGGTTGTTCATCAGGCTCACCAGCTGCGTATTCACGGGGTCGCCGGCTTTATCGGCGGTTTCGTCGCCGGGCGTTGGCGAAATGCCGCCTTGGTCGCCGTCATAGAATTCCCAGATCTTTTCGTAACCGTCGGCCAGGTGACTGATCTTCCATTCGTTGCCCTGTTCAAAGTCGGCCTGGTTGTCGTCGCCGATGCCTGCGCCCTGGTTGGAGGTGGACGCCATGGCCGTGCCGATCCAGTTCTGCAGGGTATCCTGGAGCGGATTCCTTTCATACTCCAGGTTCCGGTTGACCATTATTTTCAGTTGCTCCACGGTGGCCGCATTGAAACGGCCGACGAATATTTCGGGAAAGTGGTCCGTCCCGTCCATATAACCGAAGCAGTTGTCGCAGGAGTACTGACCGCCGCCGCTGGGGCGCATTTCCGGCGAAATATCGTTCTCGTCGCCCACCAGCAACAGGTAACTGATGCCTGCGTCGGCATAGTGCTGCTGCACCACGTTATAAACAGAGGCTGCATCGGTCGCCCCAATTTCGGAGATCGGTACAACCGTCGTATGAATGCCCATCTGGCGTTTCCAAAGGATCAGCGGTTCCAGGTCAGCCAGGTATTCGTCTTTGGCGATGACCAGCATTTTCTCCGGCGATGCATCGCCCCGACTCAGAAAACCGGCGTCGTAGTTCAGGAATGTCCGGGCGTACACCTGCTCGAAAGCGCGGCTTCTACCCCGGTTTTTGGGTGCGGCCAACTCATTTTCGCCGCTTCCCCCCACCTGGTGTACCCGGACGCTGAGGTGGGTGTATACCCGCAGCACGCGGGTGGCGGGATTGTATTGTACCGGATAAAGCCACAAGGCCTGACCGCGGGCATCGCGCAGCACGAAGGGTTGCTGCAGGTCGGCCAGCTGGCCGGGGAAGAAGGCATCGTGTTCGTACACCGACCCATAGGCATAGGGCACGGTAGCAGGGTCCACATTGCGTTTCAGATCGCCTTTGGAAGGGGCTACCTCCACGTCGGGAAAGTCCTGGTACTCCGCATCCAGGATTTCCACGGCCATGTTACCGGTGCCCGGAATGAGCAGCGCGGTGGCGAACTTGGGCACATCCGGCGCTCCGGC
>JBKJKS010000436.1:0-4698 GCA_046597295.1 Saprospiraceae bacterium | reverse complement strand
GCGCGTCTGGCTGGCCTTCTTTATATTTCCATTTCCGAACACCCGCGGCCCGCTGTGGGTCAATTTCAATTCGCCGCTGCTCTGGGACGTGTTTGCTATTTCGACTTACTTCTCGGTAAGCCTGCTGTTCTGGTATACGGGTCTGGTGCCCGATCTGGCCACCATCCGTGACCGCGCATCTGGCTTCCGCCGCAAGATGTACGACTTCTTTTCCTTCGGCTGGACCGGCAGCGCCAAGCACTGGCAGCGCTGGGAAGCCCTGTCGCTGGTATTGGCCGGCATTTCCACCCCGCTGGTGCTTTCGGTACACACCATTGTGAGCTTCGACTTTGCTACGTCGGTCATTCCGGGCTGGCACACCACCATTTTTCCGCCTTACTTCGTGGCCGGCGCCATTTTCTCCGGTTTCGCCATGGTGCAGACGCTGATGGTGATCACCCGGAAGGTGCTGCACCTGGAACAATACATTACGATCAACCACATCGAATCCATGAACAAGGTGATCGTGCTCACGGGCACGATCGTCGGTGTAGCTTACCTGACCGAATTGTTCGTGGCCTGGTACTCGGGTTATGTGTACGAGCAGTTCGCCTTCTACAACCGCGTATTCGGTATTTACTGGTGGGCCTATTTCGGCATGATGTTCTGCAACGTGGTCAGTCCGCAGGTGTTCTGGTCGCGCCGCATCCGGCGCAGCGTCTGGTGGACCTTCTTCCTGAGTATTGTCATCAACGTCGGCATGTGGTTCGAGCGCTTCGTAATCATCGCTACCACGCTGGCCCGCGACTACATTCCCTCTTCCTGGAGTTACTACAGCCCGACCTGGGTGGAAATATCCATCTTCACCGGGACGCTCGGTCTGTTCTTCACCTGCTACCTGATCTTTTGCCGGGTGGCCCCGGTAGTGGCTATTGCCGAGGTAAAAGCCATTTTGAAAGTAGCCGGCGATCAATACATTGGCAAAGAGGCCCGGGCCAAGCAACCGGCCACGCCCGATTTCCGCCCGTCCACGGTGGAAGCTAAAGCGAATCCGGAAGATTCCGGCTTTCACGGGGCCTGAGAAAAGGGGTTTAGAAAAAAGGTTGAGAAAAGGGTTTAGAGGGGTTTAGTAAAAGGGTTAAAAGCAGTTTAGGAAGAAAGTTTAGAGGGGTTTAGAAAGGAAATGTTCTTCTCCATTATCTAAACCCCTCTAAACCCTCCTAAACCCGTTCTAAACCAATTAAAGTCATTCACATCATTCATCATTCCGAAGTTATGGTTGCTGGAAGCTCTAAAGTCCTTTACGGACTATACAACGACGAAGAAGATCTGAAAATCGCGGTGCGCACGGCGAATAAGGCGCAGCTGCCGATCATGGACGTGTTCACCCCTTTTCCGGTGCACGGTCTGGACCCGTTGCTGGGCCTGAAAGAGAGCCGTCTGCACATCATCGGCTTTATATTTGGCGCCATCGGTTGTCTATTCGCCTTTTTGGCCATGTCCTGGATATTTACGCGTGACTGGCCGATGATGTTCGGTGGCAAGCCCTACTGGTCGGTGCCGGCTTTCATCCCCATCACCTTCGAATCGACGGTACTGTTCTCGGCCTGGGGCATGACCCTGACTTTTTACACCATCTGCGGCATGTGGCCGGGCGTAAAGGCCCGCCCGCTGGACAATCGCATTTCGGACGATAAATTCTGCGTCGCCTTTGATGTCAGCAGCGCTTCGAATGACGAGATGGACGGCCTGACCAATTTCTTCCAGACCACCCGTGCGGCGGAAGTAAACGTAAAAACAATGTAATAATGATGAACGATGAATGATAAACGATGAATTATTGAACATGGATGATTGCTAAATAATTTTTGCAAACGCCAGAATCAACTTTCATCGGTCGCAATTCATAATTCATAATTCATAATTCATAATTGAATAAGTGATGAAATACGCAATAGGCGCGATCCTCGGTATTGTTCTGTTTGCCTGGTTGTTCTCCGTCTGCTCACCGGCGGGCAAAAACAAAACCGGTCATGAATACATGCCCGATATGTACCACCCGGTGTCGTATGAAACCAACCTGTACAGTGCATACTACTGGAACCACTGGGATGACCAGAGTGTGTTCACTAAAGCGGAACTTTCGCGCCCCCGCCACCGCGTGGACGGCACGATCCCCCGCGGCATGACGGCTGTGTACTATGATGGTGACTCCTCCCTGCAACTGATCCGCGGTCAGAATGCCACCAATGCCATCGCCGCCCAGGTGAATGGCGCTGCACCGTTTTACTATGAGGATACGGAGGAAGACCGGTTACGCTGCGAACAGGAAATGGTGGATAACCCCTTCGCGATCACTAAAAGCGGCCTTGATCGCGCCAAATCGCTGTACGAGATTTACTGCGGCATTTGCCACGGCAATGACGGGGGCGGACAAGGCTGGCTGGTCGCCATGCCCGATAGCAAGTATCCCGCGCAGCCGAAAAACCTGCTGGCGGAAGACATGATCGCTGCCGGTAACGGACGCTACTACTTTGCCATTATGTACGGGAAGAACGTCATGGGCGCCTACCGCGATAAATTATCCTTCGAAGAGCGCTGGCAGGTGATCCATTACATCCGTTCGCTGCAGGCCAAGAGCAAAAAGCAGGAATACAGCGAAACGGCCAACACATTGACGGCAGCGCCGCCGCCCCCGCCGGCCCCCAACTGATCTTAAAAGTGTACTACCCTCCAAAAACCACCTATTACGCCTTTAACATCAAAATTATCGGGTTTCGGCCTGATTGCGCTTTATGAACCTGACCAACACGCAATTCGTTTTCGAAAGCAAACTAAGGACGGTGCTCATCGGCGGCATGGTACTGGGCGCTTTATGCCTGGCCCTGTCCGCCTGGCACGATGACCAGTATTTCACCCGCTTCTGGACCAATTACCTCCACAACACGGTGTATTTTACCGGGATCGCTTTCATGAGCATCTTTTTCCTGGCTGCCCAGATCACGGCCTTCGGTGGCTGGAACACGACCATCAAGCGCGTGTGGGAAGCGATGGGTCAGTTCCTGTGGGTCGGCATCATTTTGCTGGCGGTGCTGGTCCTCGGCGTGTACGGGCATTTTCACCACCTCTACCACTGGAACACCCCCGGGGTGGCCGATCCGAACAGCCCGGCTTTCGACAAGATCCTGGCCGGTAAGACCGGTTTTTTGAACCCGCTGTTCTACACCTTTGCCCTGCTGGTGGTCCCGGCGATCTGGTATTTCTGGGCCCGCAACATGCGGCAGGCTTCCGTCGATCAGGATACGCAGGAGACGCCCTCCTTCGACTATTATAAAAGACAGCGCAAGTGGGCGGCTTCGTTCCTGCCGCTGGGCGGCTTTCTGAGCACGGTGTTCCTGTGGCAATCAATCATGTCCGTGGATCCGCACTGGTACAGCACCATGTTTGCCTGGTACTCCATGATTTCCGTTTGGTTGGGTTCCCTGTCCCTGACGATCATGATTATTATTTACCTGAAGTCGAAAGGCTACCTGGAATACGTGAACCGCAGCCACCTGCACGATCTGGGAAAATTCCTCTTCGGCATCAGTGTATTCTGGACCTACCTGTGGTTTGACCAGTTCATGCTGATCTGGTACGCCAACAACGGCGAGGAAACGGTGTATTTCAACGAACGCATGACTTATTACCCCGTGCTTTTCTGGGGCAACCTGGCCATGAATTTCATCGTCCCGTTCTTCATCCTGATGCGTAATGATACCAAGCGGAAGTTCGGCACCATGTTCTTCGTCGCCCCTATCGTTTTCTTCGGTCACTGGTGGGATTATTTCTACATGATCAAGCCGGGCGCCCGGATCGCTGCCCACGAAGCCACCGAGCTGGCCGAGGGCGGCGGTCATAGCCAAAAGGGACATGATGCTGCGCCCATGGAGCATAGCGCCACCGGAGAAAATACTACGGCTCAACACGCTACGGAAGCCGAATCGACGCAAGGAACTTCCTCGCCGATGCCCACTACCCCCGATGTAGCCGGCGGTCGCCCCGCCAGCGAAGAAGGGATGGGCACGCGGGAAAATAATACGCTGGGCGGTCGTGCCGTGATCGCGGCAGACAGCAATGCCATTCGGGCGGACAGCTCGGCCCGCACCGACAACCGGGATGAAAGCTCGACGCAACCGGCTGCGGCCACTGCCGAATCAAAACCGGCCACCGAGGCGGGTGAAGCAGGTACGGAGACCCACGGGGCCGGCGATGCCCACGGAGCGGACGCCTGGAAAACCTTTCAGTTGGGTTACACCATACCCGGCCTGGAAGAGCTGGGGGTGATGATCGGCTTCCTCAGCCTGTTCCTCTTCTTCTTTTTCGGACAACTGGCCAAAGCGTCTTTGGTGCCCTGGCGCGACCCCTATCTGGAGGAGAGCCTGCACCACGATACGGGCACTTTGATCGAGACGGAGGAAGAAGAATTGCACGATCATCACTGATGAAATTTAGAGTCGTTCTAATCAAAAAGAACGCTTCACCAGCCTGCGAACAAACCAGTTACCTTTGGGTTAATAGACAAAAAGTATTCGGATGACTGCGCTGATTATCATTATCTGCTTTATCCTGGTTACCATCGTTTTGGTGCAAATCGGGAAAGTGACCGAGCTCACGGCTCAAATAAAAGGGGAACGGGAAACGCTGCGCGACAACAGCAAATGGAATGGCCTGATGTCG
>JBKJKS010000313.1:0-3606 GCA_046597295.1 Saprospiraceae bacterium | reverse complement strand
GCCTGTTGCCTGTTGCCTATTGCTTATTGCCCCTTATCATCCGCACCCAGCATTTCCTTGCTCTTCCCCTCTTTCACCCGCTGGAAAGCTTCGAAACCGCAGTCCAGGAAGGCTTTGTACACATCCTCGTCGGGTGTAAAACCGCGCGGCTGGTTCAGCAGGGTCTTGCCGTCATTGCTCATCAGTACGTACCAGGGCTGGCTGATCTTGCCGAAATTGCTGCTCTCAAACTGCGCCCATTTGTCGCCTTTGGTGCGGATCTTTTCGCCTGTCACCGGGTCCAGCAGATAGAGGAACTTATTGTCGGGGAATACCCTTTCCTGGTCGTCCACGTAGAGCGATACCACCACATAATTGTCTTTCAGGTGCTCGTATATGCCCGGGAGGTGCCAGACATTTTCTTCCATCTTGCGGCAGTTGACGCAGCCATAGCCAGTGAAATCCACGAAGAGCGGCTTGTTCTGGCGTTTGGCTTCGGCCAGGCCTTCATCAAAATCATGGTAGCAGTCCAGGCTGTGCGGACAGTCCATCGGCCGGAAAAAGTTGTAATGTACCGGCGGTGCAATGCCGCTTAACAGGGGCAATGACTTATAATTGACCAGTCCCCAGCCCATATACAGCGCCAGCGCTGCCGACGCCAGGCCAACCGTCAGGCGACCCAGGCCCGGCCGCCCCGAATTGCCTTTTATTTTCAGAATACCGAACTGGTACAGGGCTAACAGGGCCGCAATGACCGTCCAGAGACCGAGAAAAAGTTCAAATTTCAGCAGACCCCAGTGGCGCACCATATCGGCGGTGCTGAAAAACTTCAGGGCCAGCGCCAGCTCCACGAAACCCAGGGTAATCTTCACGTTGTCCATCCAGCCGCCGGACTTGGGCAGGGAATTGAGCCAGCTGGGAAACATGGCGAACAGCGCAAAGGGAAGGGCCAGGGCAAAGCCGAAACCGGATAGGCCGACGAAGGGCCGGGCCGGCAGAAAACCGAGAATTTCGGAGCCGGCGTTTGACTTGGCCGTCTCGACCAGCAGCGTGCCTACGATGGGGCCGGTACAGGAAAAGGAGACCAGCGCCAGCGTAAAGGCCATAAAAAAGATGCCGAGCAGACCGCCACGATCCGCCATCTTATCGCTGCTGTTCACCCAGGAGGAGGGGAGCGAAATCTCGAACAGGCCGAAGAAAGACAGCGCGAAGGCGATGAAAATGCCGAAGAAGAGCAGGTTGAAATACATATCCGTACTCATCTCGTTCAGCGTACCGGACCCGAAGGCCATCGTCACGCCGATACCGATGCTCACGTAGATCAGCACAATGCTGGCCCCGTACCACAGGGCATTGCGCAGCCCGGTCGCACGGGTGGGCGAACGCTTGGTGAAAAAGGCCACCGTGAGGGGAATCATCGGAAACACGCAGGGCGTGAGCAGCGCCAGCAAACCGCCGAGAAATCCGGCCACGAAGACCCACCCCAGCGAGCTGTTTTCCTCCACTTCGGTGGAGCAGCTGTTGACGAACTGCGCCGAATTGATGTCGCGTTTGGTGTTGAAAAAGCCCATGAAATTCGCGTCGTCGGGCGGAATGGGGGCAGTGCCCGGGCCGGCAGGGGCCTGCGGATCGGTTGGAACAGGTTCCGCCAGGGTCTGTCCGCCACCCGCCGGGGAGGTCTTATTGGGAGCAGCAGCGGGGTTGCCGTTCGTGCCACTGGGAGTAGGCTCCTGCGTTTTTGCAGGTGCAGCAGCCGGCGCGACGACGATCGCGAAATCTACGGCCAGGGGCGGAAAACAGGCATTGTCATTGCAGGATTGGGCGGCGACGTAGCCCTTAATCGGTTTACTGCCATCCAGTACCTGTACCCGCTGGGTGAAAATGGCCTCGTGCTTGAACTTTCTCACCGTCATGCCAAACACCTTGTCGTATTCCTGCAGTAGGCCGGTTTCCACAGCTTTACCCACGAGCTTAAAATGCGGCCCCTCTTCAAAAGCGATTTCCGTCGGCAGCGGACCGTCTTCCCGCTCCTGGGTTTGGGAATAAGTGTAATAGCCCTCGTCCACTTTACAGGCCAGCACCAGATCGAATTGGCCCTTGCCCACATCTTTGGAAGTAAAGGTCCAGTGTAAAGGGTTCTGTGCCAGCACATTGGCAGCGAACAACATAAGTAACACTGCCAGCAGCGGACGCATATTTCGGAACTTCATTGTTTGCAAAATTTGGAACACAAAGAAAAGACGTTTTCACGGGGGATGGGTCGCGGAAAACGTCTTTAAAGGAACTTTAACCCGGGGGTTTGTCTGTGAAAAGACAAATTGAGGAACCCCATCAAACCCTGGATTAGGAAACGATGTAGTTCTGAAAAAGTTCTTCTGCCAAAATAAGGTTAAAGCCGTCTTTCTGGTCCATGAGAGCGACCAATTTTTATTGCCTCGTAGTCAGTCAGTTGCATCAATTTTTACGACGTTTTTTGAGCAAAACCTGTTCTTCCTTGAGCCTTGCCTCGAATAGCGTTCTAAAAGAGGTTATTTTTCAACTCCCTTTATCCTTATCAAAAATCAAACGAGCTGCCGGGATGTAGCCCATGTCGCCTCCACAAGCAATGGAAAAAACCACCTGTCTTCGTTTTAGGCAAGCGAATGTCCTTTCTACCAAAGCAATATCAATGGTGTCCTTCGAACCCTGAAAATGATGATGGCTCGCATAATGGAGTTCAACCGGCTGATGAAATACGATAATTCGATTACACCGCGTATAGAATCTTGCTTTTTTATTGTCTTCTTTTCAGCAGCAGCACGAATAACAGTAAAAAAGTAGCCTTGATAAGTTCTAAAATTTTGTACAAATTTGCACTTTGAATGAAAAATTGTACAAAATGATCGCTCGCCAACTTGCCGATAAGGCCTTGGATTTATACCGCCAATTTCCAATCCTGATGATTACCGGGCCACGCCAGGCAGGCAAAACGACTTTGATCAAAAGTATTTTTCCACAACTGGCTTATTTTTCCCTGGAAGACCCCGATACGCGGGCGCGTCTGGTCGCCGACACGCGCGGTTTTTTGGCAAACTACCCGGACGGAGCCGTGTTGGATGAAGCGCAACGCGTCCCCGATTTGTTTTCTTATCTACAGGGATGGGTAGATGCACGGCCGGATAGCCACTTCGTTTTATCCGGTTCGCAGCATTTCCTGCTAATGGAGCAGGTATCGCAATCGTTGGCCGGGCGCATCGGTATCCTGCGCCTGTTACCACTGAGTCTGGACGAATTGCAGGTGGCTGAACAGGCGCCTGCCTCTTTGGACGAACTGATTTTCAAAGGATTGTACCCGCGCGTCTATGACCGTGAGATGAATCCTTTCGATTATTTTAACGCCTACTTACAAACTTATCTCGAGCGCGACGTGCGCCAACTGCGCCAGGTGGGCGACCTCGATTTGTTCGTCCGTTTTGCCCGGCTTTGCGCTGGCCGCATCGGGCAATTGCTCAACCTCAGTTCGCTCGCGACCGATGCAGGTATCAGTCCGAACACGGCCCAAGCCTGGTTGTCCATCTTGCAAACCAGCCATCTCATTTTCCTGCTGCAGCCCCACCACCGCAATTTCAACAAACGCTTGGTCAAGAC
>JBKJKS010000267.1:0-7736 GCA_046597295.1 Saprospiraceae bacterium | reverse complement strand
TTCATAATTCATAATTCATAATTCATAATTCATAATTCATAATTCATAATTCATAATTCATAATTCATAATTCATAATTCGCCTCCATGGCCACGTTTCAACATTGCAGTTTCATCGTGCCCGATCTGGACGGCGCCTCCGAATTTTTCCAGGCTTACCTGGATTTTCAATTGCTCTCAACTGCCGGTCCGCTGCAGGCAGCCGATGACGACTCCCTGAATCGGATATACGGAGTGCCCGCACGCGCGGTCGGCCGCAAAGCCCTGTTGCAGAACGGACCGTTGAAAGTAGAACTCACGGAGTGGAAAACCTACGGGGAGGCGCTGAATCCGCTGCGCGAAAGCAGTATTCCCGGCTGCGCGCTGGCGTTTGAGGTGGACAACCTGGAAAGCATGATAGCCCAGCTGAGCGGCGTGCGCGGATTGCGGTTTCTGGAAACCAGCCCGGAAGGATTTGTATACTGCCAGACGCCTTTCGGCCTGCAGCTGCGCCTGTCGGGACGCACCGTGCTCGCGTAACGCCGCCAACTAAAAGTTGGCGTTACAGGCTGGCCATGACCCCGGCATGAAAGCCCACGGTACTGATCCGGGCGGGCTTCGGACCTATCCCCTGACCACTGACGTTGAACTGGTAGCTCGGTTCCACAAAGGCCACTAGTCGTTTCCCGACGGCATGCTCGACCCGCAGGCCCAGATCGGCGGTGACGTAGGCATTGTCGGTGAACTGGCCACCTTCGAACACCCCCTGTGCATCCTGGCGCAGGGCCGGCTGCGTGGCGCCGGGCGTACCCTGTGGCGGCTGTGACCCGGGATAAAAGGTCTTCTTGTAGCGATACGCTTTTTCAATGGCCACATTTGCCGTCATGCCGGCTACGGCGTGGGCGCTGGTTTTGCCGAAACGCGCCACGCGACGGGTTACTTTGACCGGCACCGACACCACATCTGCCTCCACCTGATCGGCATAGGAGCGGAAATAGCCTTGATTCATGCTGCCGGCATAGATTTCCACCTGTTTTTGCGGCGTATAATGTTTCTGACTGAAGGCCACGCCGGCCTCCACACCCCATTTGCCGGGCCGGTAGCCGACGGCCAATCCACCGCCATACCCAGATGCTTGCCGGGTTTCCGTGCCGATCCGGATCCGGTTTTGCTCCAGCGATGCATAGGTGGCGACGTAAAAGCGGCTGGCCATGGGCGCTTTGGGCGTCACTTCTTTTAACGGATTCAGCAAATCCCTGGTCGGCAGGGTCAGGAAGTCGAAGGTGGACAGGGGCTGGAAAGCCAGCATGACCGAGCGCAGGGGTCCGGCGTTTTGATCGGCGGTAGTGGCTACGGATGGGGCCATTTCCGCAGGATTGGGTGCATTGACCGAAATGATTTCCGGGAGCTTACCCGCACCATCGGTCGCCGCTGTTGCATCCAGTGGTACAAAAAATCCGGGTATCGTTCCTTGCCGGCCGGTGGCATCGGTAGATGAATGGGTCTTGCCAGTCCCGGATTTGCCGGCGCCGGCGATGGGCCCTTGCTGGACGGGTGCTGCGGGAGGAGCCGGCGGGCGGAGCTGGAAACCAAAGAATCCGTAAGCACTGGCCAGCAACAGTAAGAGCAGCAGGATCACCGCTTCGGCGGCTTTGGACGTCCAGACCCGGCGGCGCAGCTGTTCGATGCGCAAGAGCCGACCGGCCATAATGTCCCAGTGTGCCGGTTGATAGGGCGCTTCCAATTGTTCCAGCGAACGACGCAGCGTTTGATCCACGACGTCGGCCGGCGGCGGAGTTGGCGCCGGGAAGCGTTGCTCGAAAGCCGACCAAGCCGTCGGTTCGAGTGGCACTTCCAGGTTTTCCAGGGCCGATTTCAGTTGCGAATCAAAATTCTTATTATCCATGACACAGTCGTATAGCAGTCGTTAATGCGGTTTTCAGGGCGATTGGTACCATCAGCGATCCTGGGCAAATTCCAGGCGCCGGGCCACAAAGTATTCCTGGAGTTTGGTGCGGGCTTTGACGAGGTTGCTGCGGCTGGTACTTTCGGTGATCTGTAAAGCGTCCCCGATTTCTTTATGGGAATACCCTTCCACCACGTACAGGTTGAACACTGCCCGGAAAGCGGGTGACAATTGCTGCACGGCATCCAGTATTTCCCGCTCGGTAAGGCCGCTCAATGCGTCCGGCTCGTCGCTGGAGAACTGCTGGGCTTCGTGCAGGTCTTCGGTGCGGCGCCGGACGTTGCGCCGGTAATAGTCGATACAGGTATTGACGATGATCGTCCGGATCCAGGCCGACAGGGAAGTGCCGGGTTTGTAGCGACTGGCATTTTGAAACACCTTGATGAATCCTTCATGCAGCAGGTCCAGAGCTTCGTCGCGCGAACCGGCATACCGCAGGCAGATGCCCATCATCTTGCCATAGTACTCTTCGTACAGTTGCTGTTGTGCCCAGCGTTCCTGGCGGAGGAGGGCAGCGACCAAGTCGTGTTCGGCGCGTTCCAAATTAAGGGCGAAATCCATGTGTTGATTTCCGTTGGAAAGTTAGAGAATCGGATCGGTTCGGCCAAATGGACGCGCGATGTTTCGGTTCCGGAGAAAGAAACGGCGTGCCCATACCAAACGCTGCCAGGAAGGACGTAAATCCGGTGGACCGGGTTGGTTGCCCCTCAAATTACACCGCCGTTCAGCGTCGCCGCTGTCGATTCAGGCCAATCGTAGTATAAAGTTAAAAACTTTTTGTGTTGATAAATAATTTTCCAGCAAGTTGCAATTGCCTATTATGTTGATTTTCAGGCTATAGTATGCTATAAATCCCAGGTTGCGGAGCCAGCAGCGGGTAAGTTTTTGCAGACAATGAATTTTGTTAAAAACTTTTTGTTTTACATTTGTGGTGCCCGCAATGCACCACTTCATCCACTCTCTTCTCACCTTCCATTCCGCACCATTATGAGTCTGTCCAAGCAACAATCGGAAACGGAAACTTTCTTCTCGAAGCAGGCGTCACGTTCCCCCAAAGCCGCGCGCAAGCCGGCCAAAAGTATGGTCCCCGGTAAATTCACGCCCAATCCCATCGAAGGTGCGCCCACCCGGGTACTGTTGCGACAGATCTTTGTACGGGTGCGCCGTTCCTGGTTGGGTCTGCACTGGCAGCTCAACCGGCTGACCCTGGGCATGTTCCGGCGGCAGGCCCTGCCAAAAATAGCGGTGGTAGTGGTCTTCGGCTACCTGGTGATCTTTCCGCCCGGCGGCGAAGAAACCGGTAATAAATGGTCGCGCTCCATTTTCAGCGGTGGCAAGGCCCTGGAAACGACCCTGGAGGTGAGCACCACGCCCCGCAAAGAACCTGCCCGCCGCCTGCCCGGCAACGAGGCGGCGCCCGTCAGTGCGCGGCAACTGACCGAGCAAATGTCACTCGATTACATCGAACGTTTCCATAAAATAGCCAGCACGGAAATGGCAAAATACGGCGTGCCGGCCAGCATCTGCCTGGCGCAGGGGCTTATCGAAAGCCGGGCCGGCGACAGCAAACTGGCGCGCAACAACAATAATCACTTCGGGATCAAATGTTTCTCCCGGCGCTGCCCGAAAGGCCATTGCACGAACTTCACCGACGATACCCACAAGGATTTTTTCCGCAAATACCAGAACCCCTGGGAAAGCTGGCGGGCGCACAGCCAGATGCTGGCCTCGGGCCGCTATGCCAAGCTGAAGAAATATGGACGCGACTACCGCCAGTGGGCCTACGGATTGAAAAAAATGGGTTACGCCACTGACCGTACCTACGCGGAGAAACTGATCGGTATTATCGAGCGCTACAACCTGCAGCAGTATGACCAGGGCAGCGCTACGTCGGGCATTCTCCAGTAGGAGATTCACCGGGCGGACCTGGAAGTCCGTCGTCCATTAGCCCTGGACGTACACGATGTACTTTTCTTCGAAAAACGCCTCTTTGAACATCGTCCGCAGGGGGAATACTTCGCTGTAGTCCTTGCCCCGTCCGGGCAGGTCGGCAATTTCCTGGCGGAGGTTACCGCCTTTCAGCGCGATGAGGCCATTGGGATAGGCATGAGTATGTTTCTTTTTCAGCAGATGCTGACTCCATTGCAACAGCTGGGCGAGCGGCGCCACCCCGCGGGTCAGCACAAAATCAAAGGCCGCCAGCGGGCGGAGTTCTTCGGCACGCGCGTGGCGGGCATCCACATTGTTCAGACCGAGGGCTTGGGTGATTTCCTGCACCACGCGAATCTTTTTGCCGGTACTGTCGGCCAGCACGAACCGGACTTCCGGGTACAAAATAGCCAGGGGAATGCCGGGAAAACCGCCGCCCGTACCCAGATCCAGGAGCTGAGCGCCCGGCTTGAAATCGAATTCTTTGGCGATGGCCAGCGAATGCAGCACGTGCCGTTCTTCCAGATTCTCGATATCCTGTCGCGATACGACGTTGATCTTGGCGTTCCATTCCGCATACAAATCCGGCAGGCCGGCAAACAAACGACGTTGCTCGCTGCTCAGGTCAGGAAAATAGCGATCAATCAATTGCATCAGCGATTCAATTTATCGAGCATACGCTGGGCCTGCTCGCGGCGCACCGTATCCTGCGTATTGCTGATCGTGCGTTCCAGCGCACGAATCGCCTTATCTTTTTTCTCCGGTTCTTTTTCCGCCATTTTTACGAATGCCATCGCCTGGTACCAGTAAATGTCTTCGCCGAAATGTTCGAGGTCTTCGATCTTGGCAAAACTGGACAAGGAGTAAGCCGGCTGATCCATCTCCAGGCCAACGAGGCCAAGATAAAAGAGCGCATCGGACCGGCAGGGTGATTGTTCGTCCTCCAACATGCTTTCCAGCTCCTGGGCGGCTTGTCCATATTGCTTTTGCTGATAATACCGGTCGGCGGTTTCGAACAGGGGCTCACACTCCGGCGTATGTACGGTGGTCGAATCGTCCGCTGCCAGCTGGCTATAGCGCGCCTGCATATCGGCGATCAGACTTTGCGGCGGTGCAAAATTATCGTGGTACACCACGGCGGCGGGCGGCCGGTTGAGCCAGGAATATAACCAGTAAGCCAGCACAATGCCCACCAGGGTAGCCACAATGATCCAGTTGCGGCGGGTCTGGGTCCGCTGGCGGGTTTCCACCTGCTGCTGCACCACGGTTTTACCGGCCGTTTGAATATTCTGCCACAGCGCATATCCTTTTTCGTCCATGATGGCCGTCGTCGCCCACATCGGCACGCCGTTCTGTATAGCACCTTCCGTGGCCGAGGGACCCAGCAATTCGCGGTAGCGGGCGACACAGTCCTGAAATTTTTCTGAATGCGGCTGGCCTGCATCGTCGCTTTGCGGGCGATAATAGTCCCAACCCAGCTCGCTGCGTAGCGTGGCCTGGCAATCGGGGCCCAGACGGGCATACTTGCTCCAGGCGACGAAGTACTGGCGGGTGGTACGCAGCTGTTCAGACGTAGGCACCTGCAGGGCAATGCCGGTGTGCGCAGCCGGTTCAGCCTCCGGCGTTAACCCGCGCTCTACCCGCCAATCGATGAAATGAGCCAGGGCCAAATTTTTGACCTGTGACATGAACGGAATATCCTGCGGTAAATCACCCTGCCCAAGGGTGTTGGCCATTTCCAGCACGCCTACCTGTAACATCAGTTCGCCGTCGGCCCGGCTACCGCCCATGGCTTGCACAGCCGCTACTGTCGGTTCCTGGCCGGCCAGAAAGATGGCCTCCAGGACATTGGAATCGTTATTCCGCAGCCCTTCCAGGTAAGACTGATTGGGTAAATGCACGTCCATTTGATGATAATTTGGTTAAACCAGCGGGGTAAAGGTCGGCAAGGCAGCACCGAAAATGGAACATTGGCAGCGGGAATTTTCAGACGCCGGAGAAATGGAAAACAGTAGCCACCAACGGACGCCAAAAAAAAGAGCCAAGACATTGCTGCCCCGGCTCCATGAAAACACCTAAAACCCTATTAACTAATCTTATGAAAATTCCATCTTGGCGGTCACCCGGCTTAGGCAATTTCAATCTGCTTTGGAATCGGTTTGATCTCCACCTTCTTTTCCAGTACGATCTTCAAAACACCGTTTTCATAAACCGCTTGTACAGCATCTTGGTTCACGGTTTTTGGAAGTTTGAACATTCGCTGGAAGGAAGAGATCTGAAATTCCCGGCGCGTGTAGCGCTTTTCCGTCTGTTCCGGGGCCGCTTCGCGCTGGCCTTGCACAATGAGTTGGTCATTTTCTACCCGCAGGCCAAATTCGGATTTGTCAAAACCCGGAGCAGCCAGTTCGACGTGAAAGGCTTGGTCGGTCTCCACGACATTCACCGCAGGCTGGTAGTTCGCCAGGCCATCGTGGCCGACGGAATCAGCAATGCTGCGGTCGAAAATAGAGTTCAAAAGGCCAAATGGGGTGGCTTTAGTGGATGGTAACGGCTGAAATTTTACGAGTGTCATAGCAAGAAATCTAAATGGTTTACAATCTTGTGATGCCAACTCGTTATCAATCTACGTACCAGTGCCCCTGTTCGGATTTTTTGACAGCCCAGTGTTTTCAGTGTGTGACATAATGGCGCATCGTTTCTTCGAAGTATGCCATTATGGCATTGGCGCTATTTAAGTAGTTTCTGAACGTGCTTCGTTTCTTTACCGACCTTACACCTGAAGGTTATTCAGCCACCCTCTGTATGTTCCAAACAGCTTTATTTCAGAACAAAACCGTCCTCGTCAGCGGGGGCGGCAGCGGTATTGGACTGGCCATCAGCCGCCAGTTCCTGCTGTGCGGCGCCACCGTATACATTGCCTCGCGCAAACGTGAACGCCTGGCGCTGGCATTGCAGGAACTACTGCCCCTGGGCCCGGTTCATGCTTTTCCACTCGATATCCGGGAGCCGGAGCAAATCGAAGCGCTGGCGGACTTCATTGCGCAGCAAAGCGGCCAACTTGATATTCTGGTGAACAATGCCGGGGGCCAATTTCCCAGTCCGGCGGTGGACATCAGCCCGAAAGGCTGGCAGGCAGTGGTGAACACCAACCTGAACGGCACCTGGTACATGACGCAGGCCATGGCCAAACGTTTCTTCCTGCCGCAGCAGCAGGGCGTAGTCGTCAACATCGTGGTCAACAATTATCGTGGTTTCCCCGGCATGGCCCATACCGGCGCGGCGCGGGCGGGGGTCAGCAACCTCACCCAGTCCCTGGCGGTGGAATGGGCCCGGCAAGGCGTACGGCTCAACTGCATTGCGCCGGGTATCATCCAAAGCAGCGGACTGGATAACTATCCGCCCGCCTTCACCCGGGATCTCGCCCAGGCCATTCCCATGCAGCGGCTGGGCACGGTGGAGGAAGTGGCGGCACTGACCCTTTTCCTGGCCAGCCCGCTGGCGGCCTACATGACCGGCGATACGATCTATATGGATGGTGGAGCGCGGCTACACGGTGATCTCTGGCCGATCTACGGCGCAGCGGATACGGAATGAATACGTCCGGTTTTTAATTCCGCCTGCGATCAATCCTTGCTTTCGCCCACGAAATAGTCCTCCCGGTTCTTGAACAGCACGTTGAACGTGGTCATACTGCCGTAGCAGCGGGTGATGTACTGCTGGAGGTTGACCTTGTCCTCGTCATCCAGTTTTTTCATAAAATCGTGATGATGCGCGACCGCCTGCGGGTGCTCGAACAAACCATCAACGCCCACAAAAAACTGGACGACGAGGACAAGGTCAACCTCCAGCAGTACATCACCCGC
>JBKJKS010000129.1:0-7103 GCA_046597295.1 Saprospiraceae bacterium | reverse complement strand
GCCTGTTGTTGATCATCATTCTGGGCATCCTGTTGCCCCGCGAACAGGGTGATATCTCCCGGTTCGTGCAGTCGGGCGAGTGGAAACTCTCCCAGGGCCTGAACCTGCTGTTCGTGGCCCTCATCCAGATCTTCAGTTATCCCTTTCACGATCCCGTACTCACCGACCGCGGCTTCATTAGTTCCCCGAAGACTACGCTGATGAGTTATTTGCTGGCCACCTTGATCGGCTTCACCTGTATTCTGCTGTTCAGTTTTGTCGGTATTTACGCCCGTTTCAATGGATTGACGGGAGAAGCGCCCGTCGTCGTCAGCCAGTCGCTGGGCGCCGGGATGATGCTGATGATGAACTTTATCATGGTTACCTCCGCTTCCGCCTGCATTGACTCTGCCTTCGCTGCCTTCTCCAAACTGACCGTCGTGGACCTGGGCAAGCCCGAAAAGGCAAGCGTGCTGCGCGGTCGGGTCGCCATGATCATCGTCGCGGTGGCCGGTACGCTGCCGGTATTTCTCGGGCCGGAAATCCTCTCGGCGACCACCATCAGCGGGACCATGGTCATCGGTTTTGCGCCGGTCTTCCTGTTCTGGAACCTGCCGGTGCCGCCCCTGGGCTTCTATTTATCGGTGGGCGCCGGCATTGTCATTGGGCTGTTGTTCGCTTTCGGTTTGTTTCCGGCCGACCTGGTGTTATTTGAAGGAAAATACGGCGATTTGTTTTCCGTAAATTTGCTGGGCACGGGGCTGTGTTTTGCTTTGTTCTTTGGTTCGAAATGGCTGGTTAGAGGGGTATAGTCAATGATCGATCATCTAATTTTTGTTAGCATGTCAGCGGTTGGTTCGCATAGCAATCAAATCAGGAACGAGGCGCCGACCGTAAAGGATTTGGGCGCACTCAGTGGGAAAATACTGGTGTTCGGTGGGGTGTACAGCAACCTGCCGGCACTGGAAAAGCTGATCGAAATAGCTGACCAGCTGGGCATCGCGCCCGGCAACATCATTTGTACCGGCGACATCGTCGGCTACTGCGCCCAGCCGGAAGAATGTGTGCAGCGCATCCGGCAATGGGGCATCCACAGTATCGCCGGCAATGTGGAAATGCAGCTGCGTGACCGGGAAGAGGATTGCGGCTGCAATTTCAACGAAGGTTCCCGCTGCGATCTGTTCTCCCGGAAATGGTATCCTTACGCGCAGTCGCAGCTCAGCGAGGCATCTATCGAATGGATGCACACTTTGCCCCATCACCTACGCTTTACTTATGGACAGGCGCGGGTTCGGGTGCTGCATGGCTCCTACAGCAATCCTTCCGGGTTCGTTTTCCGGTCAACCCCTTGGGCAAACAAGCAGCCCGACTTTCAGGCTGCCCGGGCCGAAGTAATCCTCGCCGGGCACTGCGGCCTGCCTTTTCAGGATGCGCAGGAAGGATTGCAGTGGTGGAATGCCGGCGTAATCGGTATGCCCGCCAACGACGGTACCACCCGGGTCTGGTATATGCTGCTGGATATGCCTGACGGACAATTGGTGGGTCAGCATCGGTCGTATTTATACGATCACGATCGTGCCGCCGGTATGATGGAGCAACATAAACTGCCCCGCGAATACTCCGAAACCCTGCGCAACGGATTGTGGGACAATTGCGAAATCCTGCCGGAAGAGGAGACGGCGGCACAGGGGATGGCCATTTTGTGCCAGTGAGACACTCAGGGGGCTTGAAGATGCTCAAGTTTCTATAAATCAGTGAGCCCCTTCAGCGTCTCACTACCGCTTGAAGCGACGACCGCCCCGCCTATTTCCGCGCTTAAAACATCCCCACGCTTTTCATCCGCCCAAAATTGGCCGCATTCACCCAGGGATATTGGCGTTTGGTAGCAAAATGCAGATCGGATTCGGCGATTTTTCCATCCAGTTCCTGCTCACACAGCGTATAAACGAAAGCGCGCACTTCCCGCGCCAGCCGGTCGAGTTCGTCTGCCTCCCTTTGGCTCAGGTCGGGATGGCGCTCCATCATCCGCGCTTGCGTCGGTTTTCCATACATTTCCCCCCACTCCAGGCAAAAATCCAGTGCTTCATTGGCCAGACCGGCAGCGTCATCGGTGGACGGTGCGGTAAACTTTTTCAGGATCTGGCCCACCAGCGTCTGCCAGGGTTTCTCCGGCGCCGGGGGAAGGTGGGCGGCGTCCACCAGCACGGGGAAGAACTTGATAAAGCGGATGGAATGATACCAGGCCTCGGGAAAGCATACCCGCAGCTCGTAGAATCCAGGATTCAGGTCCGACACGTCCCAGCGCAATTGGGTATCGGTCGATTTATAATTCCGCAGTAGATATTCCAGCACCAGTTCGCCGCGCAGGCTGTCCAGCAAAACCATTTTCTCGGCGACTGTTTCGAAAGGCGGCAGGTTGATCAATAAGCCCTGCGACTGGGGGGGCGGATTCAGGCTGATGGTAACATCTGCTTCCCGCAGTTGGCCGCAAGGGGACGTATCGTCTGGTGCGCCGGTTTCTTCCCCGTGGTAGGTACCGACCAGCGTAATTCGGCACGCGCCTTTCCGGATATCCTGGTCCTCGAAAACATGCTCCGGGCAGGGCACGGTGTCGCTCACGGGCAGGGGGACCGCAAAGCCCCGGCCGCCATCGGGCAGGTGATAGACCCGGTGTTTACCGAAATCGAGTTTTTCGCGCACCCTTTCGTCTTCGGGCCATTCGGCCGGCTCGGTGGTTTCCGCCAGCTCGAACACGGTACCGGCCGGGTGTTTGTAAAAGGGGACTTTCAGAATAATGCGGGTGGTTTTCATGAAAGAACGGGCTTAGTGGGTAGGTTGATTTAACGGCGCTAAGAAAGCGTTTTTTCGAAAAATACCGTCTGCATCCAACCGTACCCTTCGGCGTTAAAAAAGATAGAATGGCAGGAATTTTGCATAATATTTATTTGGTAGCTTTACGCATTTTTACAAACCAGATTATGAAAACATCTATCCTGAGCATTTTTTTGCTGGCCCTTCTGTTTTCTCCCCACATTTCCTTTGCCCAAATTCCTGGCATCACCGCTGTCGACGATACGCTTTGCGTAAATCTGGGGGAGAGCTTCACGTATAACGTCAAAGACAATGACGTGCCCCCTGGTCTCTCGGCGCACGTTTTTTTGGCCCCGGGAAACTCCGCGTGCATCGGCCTCACGACGGAGGGCGACCTGTTCTTTTTACCCGATGCGGAGGTCAGCTGCTGCGGATTGCAGGTCTTGAAATACCGCTATGAAGGCTGTCAGCCGGGCATCTCGGATTGTGAAGGGGTCATTTTTATTACGATCAAGTGCCCTAAACCGGACTGTTTTCTAGTGAATCTCGATGATTTCGGTATGGACCCGAATGGCGGCGCGGGGGGCGCGAACTGCGCGTTCGCCTGCGAAAACTCGACGGCCACCTACTACGTGCCGTTCAATCCCGCGAGTACCTATACCTGGCAGGTGACCGGCGACATTACGACGGTCACGGGCGCCAATGCCGCCGAGATCATCGTGACCTGGGGTACGGCGGGCGCAGGGGCTATCACCCTGACAACGACCAACCCGGCCAATGTGATCACAATCTGCGTGGAAATATTAGCCGGGCCGACGGCCAGCTTCGAAGTATCCGATTCGCTGGTTTGTTGTGGCAATTCGGTCAGTTTTTTCAATACTTCCCAGGACGCCACCGGGTGGTTCTGGAATTTTGGCGATGGCAGCACTTCGAACATGTACTCGCCGATGCACACTTTTACCGCGCCGGGTACCTACCAGGTGTGTTTGTACGTCACGAAAAATAATTACGACGCCATGGGCAATCCGCTCTGCTGCTGTACGGATTCCATTTGTTTAGATATTGTCGTCGATTCATTGAAAGGTCCCCAGATCAACTGTATTTCCACCCTTTGCGCTTTTGACAGCACGCAGTACTGGACGAATGCCACGAACTGCAGCGCGTACTTCTGGACGGTACTGGACGCCAACGGCATACCCATCGTATTTGCTGGCCAGGGCACCGACACCATCTCCGTCAACTGGGGAAACGGGCCCCAGGGAACGGTCTCGCTGGCCGTGCTGGGTTGCGACAGCACTTTCTGCGATGATCCGACCTCGGTCATCGTCCCTATCATCCCCGCCACCACGGTCATCAACGGATTGACGTTGGTCTGTCAAAATGCCACCGCCACCTACACAGTACCGAAATGGATCAGTACCTATTACGACTGGCAGGTGACCGGGGGCGTGATCGTATCCGGTCAGGGTACCAATACCGTGACGATTCAGTGGGGTCCCGGGCCGGGGCCGGGAACCATTACCCTGAATTATTCCAGCACCTTCCTGAGCGGCCTGCCGGGCCAGGACCCGGCCGATTGCCTGGGCCTGGGCACTTTAACGGTCAATATCAAGCCCCCATTCAGCATCACCGGCCCATCCGTGGCCTGCCTGCTCAGCATGTCGGGTTTTTCGGCCACGGCTTCCCCATCGGCAACGTACACCTGGACGATCACACCGGCGGCGCCATTCACCGGACAGGGTACGAATTTCATCAACGTAACCTGGAGTACCGGACCGGGCACTTACGTGGTCACGGCGGTGCCGACCATCCCCGCCGATTATTGCAACAGCCCGGTTTCTACAGTTATTCAGGTCATTGAATTGCTGCCGGCGGATACGATCACCGGACCCGTGGAAATTTGTCCGGGCGAAACCTACGCGTACTTTGGACAAACCACCCAAACCGGAGTAGGATTCAACTGGACGGTGACCGGCGGTACGCCTTTTTCCTATACGGGCAACCCGATTACCGTGACCTGGAATGCGGTCGGACCGTACGGACTTTCCATGCAGTTATTCAGCACCGGCCCGCCTTTCTGTTCCTCGGTGCCCATCTTGCTCCCCGTAGTGCCCAAAATGCTCAATGGACCGCTGACCATCACGGGCCCGTCCAGCAGTTGCACGAATGGCGCGCAGAATTATGCCGCCGGTCCGGCGCAGCATCCCGATGCCACTTACACCTGGACCATTACGCCTGCTACGCTGGGGAGCGTGTCTGCCGGTCAGGGCACGCCAAATATCACCGTCCAGTGGAACAATGATCCGGGTTCCGCTACGCTGAGCCTGACCGTGAACCTGTGCAACAGCAGCCTGACTACGAACCTGCCCGTTTCTGTCAACGCGGCTATGACGCCGACGATCACCCAAAACGGCATCTTATGTCCGGGCGTCCCGGCTGTGCTGAACGCCGGCCCGGGCTACGCCAACTATGCCTGGTCGACAGGGCCCCCGGGACCCACTTTTCAAACTATTACCATCACTACCGGCGGCATTTACACCGTAACCGTCACCGATGGCTTCGGCTGTACGGCGACGGATTCCTACCAGGCGATTGCCCTGGCCGGACCGGTCGCCGACATTTCGACCGGCGACGTAACCATTTTGTGCATCAATCCGCCGAACAGCCTCA
This sequence comes from Saprospiraceae bacterium, assembly GCA_046597295.1. Taxonomy (GTDB): domain Bacteria; phylum Bacteroidota; class Bacteroidia; order Chitinophagales; family Saprospiraceae; genus M3007. The sequence continues at coordinate 1,643 of JBKJKS010000129.1, read as the reverse complement.
CGGTGACTATTAATGCGCAGACCAATCCCAATTATAGTTTCCTGTGGTATTGCAACGGCGTCCTGCAGGTCTTGCCGCCCACCCAGGCGTGTTTCATCCATACCAACACCAACGCGCCTGGTACCTTCAGTTACAACGTGGTCGTCACGGACAATAATGGCTGCAAGGACACGTCGAACGTGATTGTCGTCACCCAGATCGTTTGTATGGGCAACGGTATGGGAGGATGCAACGCGGATCCCTACACCCTGACCATTACTTCGATGAATCAGACGCCGAATTGCGACAGTGTGGCTTTCACCGTGTCCAGTAGCCCCAATGTCACCCTGACCGGCTGGAATTTTGGCGATCCGAACGGCAATACGAACACCGGCACTTTGGCCAACGCTGCCCACGTGTACAGCAAGGCGGGTTGTTTTCTGGCCACCTTGAGTGCAACGGTACCCGGGGTGCCGGGGGGGATGTGTACCGTGACGGAAACGGAAAGCGTCTGCGTCCCGCTGGTGGCCAATTTTAATTTTTCAGTGACCTGCCGGCAAGTGAATTTCACCAACCTGACCACTTTATTGCCGGGTACCGGGCCTGTAACATGGTTATGGAATTTCGGCGATGGTTTTACATCCACGCTGGAAAACCCGATGCATACCTACGCGGCCGGCGGTACCTATACCACTATGCTGACGGCTACCAACCCAGCCGGTTGTGTGTCTAAAATCACGAAGACCGTCGTCGTAGCTGGTCCGCCAACGGCCAGTATTTCGGTCGATATGGACCCCTGTGTCGACGAGTCGGTGCTGTTCATGGGCGTTGGTACCGGGATCAGCAGCTGGTTCTGGAATTTTGGCGACGGAGCGACCAATGCGCTCCAAAGCCCATTCCACGCCTATACCGCCGCCGGCACCTACCCCGTCACCCTGATTGTCCAGGATGCCCAGGGTTGCGCGGATACGGTGATGGTAACGGTAACCGTCCACGCCTTACCACCGGTAGACACTATTGCCTTCTCGCCCAGCCTGACGATCTGCGCCGGTGGAACGGTGACCCTGACCGCGCCCGCAGGCCCTTACACCTGGCAATGGTCGGCTTCCGGAGGCGGAGCAACGTCACAGACCATTACGGTAACCATGGCCGGCACGTATTCCGTCACGGTCACCGATGCGAACGGTTGCACCATGGTGCCCGATTCAGTGACCGTAGTGGTTTATCCCGCGCCGCTGGCCGTCATTTCCGGCAACCTGGTTATTTGTGATGCGGGTTGTACCACGCTCAGTGCTTCCGGGGGTTTTAATTATACCTACGTATGGCTGGATAATAGCTTGACCCCGCTGGTCCCGGCACAAACACTGCCGACGCTCCCGGTATGCGCCGCTAATCTGCAACCGGGCTATGCCGTGATGGTGACCGATGCTAATGGTTGCTCCGCCATTTCTACGGTTGTGGTCGTTTCGCTCGTAGTGTCGCCCGATTTCTCCGTCACCGTAATGCCCGATTCCTGCGCCGGTACGCCGGCTATCCTGACGGTAGTTCCCGTGCAGCCCAATGTGGTTTACGCCTGGAGTAACGGCGGTACCGGGCCCACCATTACCGTCCTGCAGGCCGGCATTTACAATGTGGTCGGCACCGATACGATCACCGGTTGCAAA
>JBKJKS010000041.1:0-3899 GCA_046597295.1 Saprospiraceae bacterium | reverse complement strand
ATCGGGAAAGTGACCGAGCTCACGGCTCAAATAAAAGGGGAACGGGAAACGCTGCGCGACAACAGCAAATGGAATGGCCTGATGTCGTTGATTTTTCTGGTCGTCTTCCTGGTGGGGGTCTGCTACTCGGCCTGGGTGTACAGCCCTTCCATGATGGGCTATGGCCCCCATGAGTCGGCTTCTGCCCACGGCGGCGTGCTGGACGATCTGTTCCACATCACGCTGATCTTTACCGGCATTGTGTTCATCCTGACCCACATTGCGCTCTTCTGGTTTTCCTATCAGTATCGGTATAAAGAAGACCGCAAGGCCAAGTTCATTGCCCACGACAACCGCCTGGAGATCTGGTGGACCGTCATCCCCGCCGTGGTGATGACCGTGCTGGTGGTGCGGGGACTGAATGCCTGGAACCTGGTGATGGGCGATGTTAAAGAAGGCGAAAACTTCATGGAGATCGAGGCGACCGGCCAGCAGTTCAACTGGATCATTCGCTACCCCGGTCCCGATGGCAAACTGGGCGCGCGCAATTATAAACTGACCACCGGTACCAACCAGCTGGGCCAGGATTTCACGGACCGAAAAAACTACGACGACCTGATCATCGGGCAGGAATTCTACCTGCCGGTGGGCAAGAAAGTACGGGTGCGGATCACGGCCAAAGACGTGTTGCACAATTTCGACCTGCCCCACTTCCGGGTCAAGATGGATGCGGTGCCCGGCCTGCCGACCTATTTCATTTTCACGCCGGTCAAAACGACTGCCCAGTACCGCGAGGAACTGCGCAAATACCCGGAGTACAACGAGCCGTTTGATCCGGCCGATCCGAACGGTCCGAAACGCTGGGAGAAATTCGACTACGAACTGGCTTGCGCCGAACTCTGCGGTAAGGGCCACTACTCTATGCGCCGGGTACTGAAAGTGGTGTCACAGGAGGAGTACGACGCCTGGGCGGCTAAGCAGGAGTCTTTTTACCTGACCCAGATGCGCGGCAAGGAAGGTGACCCGAACATGGGCACCGGCACGCTGCCCTTCGAGGCCGGCATGCGGGCCAAGCAATTTGAAGAAAGTATGAAAACGGCCGTTGAATCGGCGAACGAGGCAGACAAGACCCTGCGTCTGAACAACGTCAACTTTGAAAATGGTTCGGCTACCCTTACGCCGGACAGCGAATATGAATTGAATAATCTGGTGAAGGCAATGACCACTTATCCGCAGATGAATATCCAGGTAGGTGTACACAGCGACAATGCCGCCGATCAGGCCCTGACGGCGCAACGGGCGGCGGTGGTGGCCAAGTACCTGACGGATCGGGGCATCGCGGCGAATCGACTCCGGGCCCAGGGCTTTGGCGCTACCCAACCGTTGGGGGAGAATGATACGCCGGAGAATCGTGCGAAGAACCGCCGCATCGAATTTACTATAATGAATGCCGCACCACCGGCCAACTGAGTCTGACGGAAGCACCTGACCCAATTCAAGATTCAAAAAACATCAACGTACAAAGCTGCTTGCTATGGAAAATACGATAATCGCTACCGAGACGGTCGATGAGAAACTCACCCGGGAGTTGGGCTACGACGATCAGTTTCATGAACACCATCATGGCGATAAATACCAGTCAAACTTTTTGACGCACTATATTTTCAGCACCGACCACAAGATGATCGCCCGTCAGTTTTTGATCACGGGTATTTTCTGGGCGTTCGTGGGGGCGGCTATGTCCATTGTCTTCCGGCTCCAACTGGGTTTTCCGGAAGCCGACATGGCCTGGCTGCGGCCGTTGCTGGGCAAATGGATCCAGGTGAACGAAGCCGGGATCGGGAAACTCGATCCGGAATTTTATTACGCCCTGGTGACGATGCACGGCACCATCCTGGTGTTCTTCGTGTTGACGGCCGGCCTGAGCGGTACCTTCGCCAACCTGCTCATTCCATTGCAGGTGGGGGCCCGGGACATGGCTTCGCCGCTGTTGAATGCTTTTTCCTACTGGTTCTTCTTCCTGGCCGGCATTGTGATGTTCCTGTCCCTGTTTCTCAATACAGGACCCTTTTCCGGTGGCTGGACGGCTTATCCGCCCTTAAGTGCCCTGCCGCAGGCTTCCGATGGCTCGGCGGCCGGTATGACCATGTGGATCGTGGCGATGTCGCTGTTCGTGGTTTCCTCGCTCCTGGGCGGGATCAACTACATCACCACCATCCTCAACATGCGCACCAAAGGCATGAACATGTGGCGCATGCCGATGACCATGTGGGCCATCTTCGTAACCGCTATCCTGGGGGTACTTTCCTTCCCGGTCTTGTTCTCCGGTCTGCTGTTGCTGATGTTCGACCGTAGCCTGGGTACTTCCTTTTATCTCAGCGAGATCGTGGTGGGTGGCCAGGTGCTGGACCGCATTGGCGGCAGTCCCATCCTGTACCAGCACTTGTTCTGGTTCCTGGGTCACCCGGAGGTGTACATCATCATCCTGCCGGCGATGGGTATTGTGTCGGAAGTACTTTCCGTACACGCCCGCAAGCCCATTTTCGGCTATCGCGCCATGGTATTTTCGATCCTGGCCATCGGTTTCCTGTCGTTCATCGTGTGGGCACACCACATGTTCATGTCCGGGGTGAACCCTTTTATCAGTAACTTCTTTGTCGTCTTTACGCTCATCATTGCCGTCCCCTCGGCGGTCAAGGTATTCAACTGGATCACGACGGTCTACGGCTCCAACTTCCGTTTCAATTCGGCGAGCCTGTTTGCCATCGGCTTCGTATCGATGTTCATTTCGGGTGGCTTGACGGGTATTTTCCTGGGCAACTCCGCCATCGATATTCAAATGCACGATACTTACTTCATCGTGGCCCACTTTCACATCGTGATGGGTATTGCGGCCTTCTTCGGGATGTTCGCGGGCATTTACCACTGGTTTCCCAAAATGTTTGGTCGTTTCATGAACGAAACGCTGGGCAAAGTGCACTTCTGGGGCACCATCTTCGGCGCTTACGCCATTTTCTGGCCAATGCACTACATGGGTATGGCCGGGGTACCGCGTCGTTATTACGATGCCGGCGCTTCTTTCGATGCTTTCCGGCACTTCAGTTCGCTGAACCAGTTCATCACGGTAGCCGCCATTGTGGTATTTTTCCTGCAGGTGCTGTTCATCGTCAATTTCTTCTATTCCATTTTCAGTGGGAAGAAAATGACGACCAAGAACCCTTGGGGCGCCAATACCCTGGAATGGACCACGCCGATCGACGCCGGCCATGGCAACTGGCCGGGTAATATCCCCACCGTGCAACGCTGGGCCTATGACTACGGTAAGAACGGAGAAGAATACATACCGCAGTACGTGCCGTTGCGGGAAGATGAACGCGACCACGGCGATTAAACTTAAAATCTGTTCCGGAGAGAGCGTGTGGTTAGGCATTCGCTGGCCACATGCTCTTTTCCTTTTCACCAAAGACCATCACGGCGCTCTGGAGCGCGCAGGTCCGATCAGTTTATGGAGCGTACTCAGATTAAGCAGATTTCGATACGGAGCGGATGGGCGCAAGCCATCACCGACTTTGGGCTGTTGGTCAAATTCAAACTGACCCTGCTGGTGCTTTTCTCGGCGTTGATGTCCTACGCCATCGTCGCCAAGGGGCAAGTGCACTGGGGCGCCATGTTTTTGCTGGCCCTGGGCGGCTTCCTGGTCACCGGGGCTGCCAACGCCCTCAATCAGGTGCTGGAACGCGATTACGACCGCCTGATGCCGCGTACCGCCAACCGGCCCCTGGTGACCGGCCGGATCAGCGTTTCGACCGCCGTCCTGTGGGCCGGACTGATGGCATTGGGCGGCATTACGCTCCTGACGCTTTTCAATCCCCTGACCGGCTTTCTCGGTACGCTTTCGCTGATGAGCTATGCCTTCGTTT
>JBKJKS010000511.1:0-2859 GCA_046597295.1 Saprospiraceae bacterium | reverse complement strand
ACAAAATCCGCGTTCGGATCACTGATGCCCACCTTGCCGTCAAAGACCTTGTTTCCAAAGGTACCATCCACCCGGACGTTCTTATAGTTATAGCCTTTAAAATAAAAGGTATCGATGGTGCCCTGCAGCTTAGCGCGGAGGGTGGGCAGGGTCAGACCGGTGGAACCTTCCGCAATTTTGAGTTTGAAAGTGGTTTTACCGAAATTACGGTTACCCGTCCAGGCGCCCAGATCGAAATTGCGCAGGTCCAGGCTACCGGAATATATAGCCTTTTCGCGTCCGCCCGTGAGGTCAAGTTCCATATCCAGGTTCCCCGCCCCAATGTCGGTGGTCAGTCTGCCGTTCAACAGGTGATTATAAGAAAACAGCACCTGGTAGGTGCCGGCAAAGCCAATATTGCCCAAACGATCGAAGTACTGCGGTGCGTTGAAGCCGGGAATAATGTTCCGGATGGTCTGAATATCCGACTGCAATTGTTGAAAATCGAAGGTCAGCCGTCGGACGTCCGGCCCTTTGGTCAGGTCGTCGCCATCGAAATTACCGTGGATAAACGCGCTGTTACCAATATGAATGTCCAGGTTACGTCCGTTCAGATTATTGACGGTCCCCGTTAATTGTCCGGAGATCTCCGCAACCGTTTCGCGGTTGTTTTTGAAAAAATTATTCCGGGCGATGGCGCCGCTGAAATGCACAATATCCCCCAGCCGCAGGTGAGAGCCCTGAGCCAGCCGGATATCCATCCTGACTTGGGTGTTGAACTGACGATAGGCGTTATAATTATCATAATTGAAAGCGATGGTATCGCCGAAGGTGGACCGGGGCGTCTGGATACTGGCGCCAAACAGCGCCGTCAGCGAATCGCATACCACGATGCGATCAGCCTCCCCATGCGACAGTTCAAAGCCACTTTGTTCGCGCGCACGGAGGTTGAGCAGTTTGCCTTCAAAGACCATATTGCCATTGGAAACGATGTTTTCGGCCTGCAAACCAATCTCCTGCACCAGCAGGTGGTTGAAATCCATGACGCCTTCCTCCGTGGTGCGGGCGGGCGATTGTTGAAACCGATCCATGGAGAAAAGTCCGTCGGTCAGGGAGAAGCTGCCGAGGGCAAAACGCAGCGCCGGACGCGGTACATTTTTGCCCAGGGTGCCTGCCGCCAGCGAATCCAGTGGCGTTTGCACCGGTTGTACGACCGGCAGGGGCGGCAAGGGTTTGCCCGGATACTGAATCAGGTTGAAGACCAGTCCCGCCAGCTCGACGGAGCGCAGGTCCACTACGTTGGCCACCAGATCCAGGTTGTTCAGCTGGATATTGCCGTCATTGATGGCCACCCGCATTTTTTGTCCGCTCACCTGATTGTCCTGGATGAACTCCACATCGTGCAGGTGTACATTTCGGGCCTTGAAGCGTACTTTGAAGGGCTTTTTAGGCCGGTTATCGGCTTGTGGGTTGGAAAAATATTCAATGATGAACCGGAGGGTATTATCGTATTCGCCTTCCGCCTGGCGAATGTTAAAACGGGCCTTTTCCAGGCTGACATCATCGAATTCCAGTCGATTGTCGAGCAAAGAAAAGACGTTGGTACTCAGTCCGGCCGTCAACTGCTCGGCATACAGCAGGGTATCGCCTTGCAGATCCTGCACGTAAAACCCATCGAGAACCAGTTTATCAAAAAATTCGAAATCCAGGTGCCGTATCCGGACGGTCGTGTGCAACTCTTCGGATAAATAGGTGGTCACCTTACCCACCAGCCAGTTCTGTACCGCCGGCATTTGTAATATAAAATAGAGCGTGATGAGCAGCAGCAGCAGACCGAAAACCAGGTTTTCCACCCGCCGCCAGAAGGCCTGCAAAAAGGCCAGCACCCGCGCCACAGGCGTGGACGGTGCAGGGGAACTGGGTGGCATGGGTTCAGTCATGGTTGTAGGGCTAACAACTGCGCAGACAAACTAGGATGGCATAACGGCAAATGTCACGCAGGTGTTAACGAAAAGGCTGCTTTTAACCTGAATTTATAAGATTGGCAGTAGAGCGCTGGCCTTAGGAAAGACGAAAACTGGAGGCCCCGAGCAGCCCCTGATCGCAATAAATAGCGACTACATAAGCGCCGGCGCTGAGTCGATCGTCAAATTTATGATTGAATAACAAGCGTTGCATCCCTTCCAGGGCCACCGTCCTAACCTGCTGCGCCGTAATGTCGATCGGCCCGGTGGGGGGATGTACGGTGATCTTTACCGGAGCCTCACTCAGAATTGGATTGCCTTTTTCATCGGTGATGACCATATAAATTTTCTGGTTGCCCTGGAAAGTAGCCGGCACATCGGCGAGATCGAAACTCACGTCAATCGTGCGTACCCGCTTGGCCCGGGCAGTCAGGCGATCGTTGCGACGGCTGGGGGTCACCCGGAAAGAGGAGGCTTTGAACGTAGCCGAGTGCGTTTTACGAATTTGCTCCTCCAGCTTTTTAGCTAAGGCGTCCAACTGGCCGCTTAATGCGGTAGCGGTGCCCTTCAACTGCGTAACCTCGCCCGTAAGGCGCCGGTTCTCCTCTTTCAGACTCTCATTTTCGGCCCTCAAAGCCGTGATGATGGTCTCGTATTCGATCTTGGTTTTGGATAATGTATCGACCTGATTGCGCAATTGCTGGAGGTCATGGGTGACATTGTTCCGGATCTGCAGGATCACTGCATCTTTCTGCAGGATCAGGGCAGCAGTCGTGGTCACCTTACCGCGCAGTGTCTCGTTTTCGGTACGCACGTCCGCATAAGAGTTGGCCAGGCTATCCAGCGTTTTCTCTATGCTGGCTTTACTGGCGGCTAATTGCATTTTTTCGACCTCCGCCTTGGCACTATTCTGCAC
>JBKJKS010000331.1:0-3096 GCA_046597295.1 Saprospiraceae bacterium | reverse complement strand
GCGCCGGCGGCCTTGGCTTTGGCGGAGGCGGTAAAGGGGAACTTGCCGACCAGCACTTCGTAGCCGGCGTCCTTGGCCGCCTGTTCGGTGTAGCCGACCGAAGCGATTTCCGGCGAGCAGTAGGTACAGCCGGGGACGTTGTTGTAGTCGATGGCTTCCGGGTGGTGACCGGCGATGGCTTCCACGCAGGTGATGCCTTCGGCGCTGGCCAGATGGGCCAGCGCCTGGGTGGCCAGCACATCGCCAATGGCGTAGATGCCCGGCACGTTGGTGCGGTAGAATTCGTCCACTTTAATAAAACCACGCTCTACGGTTACGCCCAGTTCTTCCAAACCGATGTTTTCGGTGTTGGGCGTCACGCCGGCAGCGCTCAGCACCACGTCGCAGAGCAGGGTTTCGGTCTTGCCGTCTTTGCGGTTTTTCATGTTGACCTTGACCTCTGCGCCGGTGGTGTCCACCGACTCGACGGCCCAGTTCGCGTAGATTTTCAGGCCCTTTTTGGTGTAGAGTTTGGTCAGTTCCTTCGAAATGTCGGGGTCTTCGCGCGGCAGCAAACCCTGCTCCAGGAATTCGACGATGCTCACCTCGGTGCCGAGGGTATGGTAGAAATACCCGAACTCCACGCCGATGGCGCCGGCGCCCACCACGACGAGGCGCTTGGGCTGGCCTCCAGACTCATCGCCTTACGGTACTCGATGATCTTTTTGCCGTCGATGGGCAGATTGGGCAGTTCCTTGGCCCGCCCGCCGGTGGCGACGATGATGTGCTTGGCCGTGTAATCAGTGGCTTTACCCTCCGCATCGGTGACGATCACTTTCGGACCGGTCACCAGTTTGGCCGTCCCCATGATCACCGTGATCTTATTTTTTTTCATCAGGAACTGAATGCCCTTGCTCATACCGTCGGCCACGCCGCGGCTGCGCTTGATCATGGCCCCAAAGTCCGCGCTGCTTTCCCCCACTTTAATGCCGTAATCGGCGGCATGGTGCAGGAAGTCGAAGACCTGCGCGCTTTTCAGCAGGGCCTTGGTGGGAATGCAGCCCCAGTTGAGGCAAATACCGCCCAGGCTTTCGCGTTCGATCACGGCGACATTCATGCCCAGCTGGGCAGCGCGGATGGCCGCTACGTAGCCGCCTGGGCCGGTACCAATAACAATCAAATCAAAATTCATAGCAGTGGAGCCCTTTCTGACGGTCTTCCCCCTGGGGAGCGCAAAAATATGGGCGATTTTTTAGTTAACAAGATTGGTCAAAGCCGCGCAAAGGTAAACACCCCGCCCAAGCTCCCCGACGGATTGGGGCGGATTATTTGCGGAAGAAATAGGGTAAGGCGGCGCCTCGCATCAGGGATGCAGCACCGTCATTTTGCGCGGCAGGGTCTGGCCGTTGGGCAGCTGTAGCAGGTAGGTGTATACGCCATTGGGCCACTGGCGGGTCGTGATCTGCACTTCCTTTTCGGTGGCCAGCGCCAGCGGGCGTTCCCATACCTGCTGCCCCAGGGCGTTGAAGATGACCAGCTTAGCCGAACCGCTCATGTACTGATCGCTGTCCCAGCGAATACGGGTCAGGTCATGAACCGGGTTGGGCTGGTTTTGCCGCAGGTGAAAATCGCCGGCAGGCAGCACCACCTGGGTACCGACCACCGAATCCTGAAACACCACCCGCAGATCATCGAAATAGAATCCGTCAAACTCCTCCTGGGCATCGGCAGCCAGCAGGAAGATGGGATAAAAGGACAGGCCCTTGAAGGCCGACAGGTCCATACTTTCCTCTACCCATTCGTACTGGTAGCCGTCGAATACCGGCTGGCCGTCGTCCTGGCTGGGCGTCCCCGGCTCGGTGTAGCGGCCACAAAGCGCCGCATAGGAGTTATCGGAGCCAATGGCCTGCACCTGCACGAAATCGCGGTCTTCCTCCAGTTCCCAGCGTGCCCAGAAGCGCAGCTGTGGCTGCACGGCATACGCGGGAATCGCAATAGGCGTACTCGCGATCAGCTGGGACACCGTATTAGGCAGATACACGCTGTTCGGGGAGTCGGTAAAACTCGACGGCGCTGATACGTAGGCAGCGGTGGTCGTACTCCAATCGCCGCTCCAGTTGTTCAGGTTGTTACCCGGATCCGTAAAAGCGGTCACGGTCTGGCCACCAAACTGCTTGCGCAGGGTGTCGGTATGCGTAGAAACCCCGTCGGATAATTGCAGCAGCAGCACTACCGCATCACCGGGTTGCACGCTGGACTGAAGTTCCAGGTCGTAGGTGAAATCAACGGACTCGAACTGCGCCAGATTGAAAAGGCTGGCCGCTGCCGGAGAAACAATATTGGTGGACAGCGGGATGATACTCGCCGTCAGCGGCCCGTCTTCCAGGCCATAGCGCGTGAGGCGGAAAGGCAGCACCGTACCTGCCTGCACGAGCGTCTGGCCCTGGCTGCGGTCGGTTATTTCGCCGTAGCGTCCGGCCGTGAGCGCCGTGGAAATGTTTTGCCACATATTCGCGCGGTTCAGTCCATCGATTTCGCCGGGCTGGGGCCAGAAACCCGTTTTGCCCACCTCCGGAGTGAACGCGTAGGTACCGTTGGCCGAAAACATCCAATCATTGGAATCGCCATTGACGGAGTAGCCCAGCACCTGATTGGCCGTACCGATCTTGTAATTATTTTCGCGGGTAAACAGCCGGGCCAGTTTGACGAAGACCGAATCGGCGGGCGTGTTGCTGTAGGCCCAGGGAAAGATCAATAAGTTGCTGTACGTGTGATAGTTATGGGCCACCGTAAACTGATGGGCAGCCCCAAAATCGCGGAGCATCCGGCTTTCGGGTTCTGAAAAGGGACCGGGGCCGCGGTAGGTCTGGCTGCTGGTCACCGGGGAAGAACCAATGTCATCATGGGCCCACTGGAAGCCATAGTTGCGGTTGAGGTCCACGCCAAAGGTACCGTCTCCGTTGTTGCGGCGGTTCTTGCGCCAGTAACCACCCCCTTGGGGATTTGTGGTCTCATTGTACACGTATCCGTCGGGATTTACGCAAGGCACAAAGTAAAGTTCCCGGTGGTCCACGATGTATTTTACTTCCACATCAGTGGGGTAATTTTCCAGCAAAT
>JBKJKS010000310.1:0-2589 GCA_046597295.1 Saprospiraceae bacterium | reverse complement strand
GATCTCGCTCCATACTTCCGTGGCCAGCAGCTCGGTATCGCAGGACAGGACGCGTTGCGCCTGGTTCGCCATTTCATCCTCCCGGTAAAGTTGGCCGCCGGCAATATGGGCAAAATCAAGTTCGGTGAGCTGCATGCCGAATTTTTCGCAGTAGGTACGGCCGTACTCTTCCACGAAAACAGTTTGAAAATGCCCGGCCAGTTTTTCCGCCAGATAGCTTTTGCCGCTGCTTTCGGGCCCCAGCAGCACCACCCGTTTCAGATCAGTATCCATGGCATTTGTGCAAAAAACAGCTATTTCGCCTCGTTTAGTTTCCAGTCGTAATCCAGGTTGCTGACGTCGGTATTTTTGGTCATTTTCACCGTGGAATACTTGTTGATAAATTCCCAGACGGAACCGCCGTCGCGCTCGAAATCGCCTTTGAACCATTTGAAGATCTCCGAAATCTGGGCTTTGTCGGCCTTGACCTTATTGCGGCTGGGGTCGTTTATAAAACTGCGCATGCCGGCATCCAGCTGTTTCTCCAGCTTATCGGCCGTGTAGGCCTCATTCATCAGTTTCGGGCAGGAGTAGGAGGCGCAGTTGACGGCCGCGTGGATGCGGGCATCTTTGAAGACCGGGCGCAGAATATTATGCTCGATGTTGTTCAGGTCGTAGGTGTAACCCTGGATCTTAATGAATTTGATGTCCCAGACCGAATTGACAAAGGCTACGCCTTTCTTAATGTCCTTGATGCTGGCCACGGGGTAATTACGGCTGATGAGCTGGATCGTATACGCATTATAAGCGTTGATCCAGTAGGCCATTTGCTCGTTGCGGCTCCAGTTCTTGTCGTTGGGGTGGGCGGCTTCAATCAGTTTCAGGTAGTCGTTCACCAAGCCGCTGTCCCGGATGAAACCTTTGTAATCGACCAGCCCGTCTTCGCGAACGTGTTTTTTGAGCAAAGCATTCCATTTTACATGGGTGACGGGTTTAGAATCGGTGTTGCGCTTGATGCTGCGGCAGTTGGAACAGGTGAACCACAGCAGTATGGCGGAGAGCAGGGCAATAGAGATCAGTGTTGTCTTTTTCATATTGAGTTGATTGTTACGTAAGCGAAGTACGAGCGTCAGCGCACCATGGTTTTATAGACCCGTTTCAGGTGGAGGGGGGCCACCTTCCATTTGAACAGGTGAAATACCAGTGTGTTGGCCAGTTGTACCCGCAGCCAGCTGTTGTGTTCGTACTTGCGGGCCGACACGAGGGCGTATTTTGGAATGGTAATCAGCCGGTGTTTCTGCATGGCCCGGCGCAGAAAATCATATTCTTCCATGATGGTGTAATATTCATCATAGCCGCCCAGCGCTGCAAAAATTTCCTGCCGGATAAAAAAGGTTTTATCGCCGCCCTGGCACCAGAGCCAGGAGAAACGATTGAAGTAGGCGTTGATTTTCAGTAACATGCGGGGCGAATCAAACCGGTAGCGGTAACAGCCCATGTCGTAACCGTTCGTCAGCGCCGATGGAATATCGGTCGCGTAGGACGCCGGCGGCAAGGTGTCCGCATGTATAAAATACAGAATGGGCGCCTGGGCGGACCGGGCGCCCAAATTCATTTGCGCCGCGCGGCTGCTCACCGGACATGGGATGACCCGCGCACCGGCGGCGGCGGCCTGTTGCATCGTGGCGTCCCGGCTGCCGCCATCCACGACCAGCACCTCTTCCAAAAAACAGGCGCCGTGCTGCCTTAAGAAAGTCACCAACGGTCCGATCCGCCCCGCTTCATTCAACGCCGGAATGATGATGCTTATCTTCATGAATGCCTGCATGCCCCCAATTGTATTTCCTCAGTCATAAATTCCACTCCCGTAATTTTAACCTGTAAATCAGAAAGCTTCGCCGAAGGTCAGGTAAAAACCAGAATTTTTTGGTCCGTCGCCGATCCCGTAATCCAGCCGCAAATGTATTTGTTGTTTTTTATCAAACTCCAGGCGTAGTCCGGCCCCCCCTTCCGGCCGCCACCGCAGGCTTTCCCCGGGGGTGCCAAACACCGTACCGATCGCGGCAAACAGGACGCCTTTGAACCGCCAGAAAATAGGAAAACGCCATTCGGACTGCACCAGCAGCAGGTGGCGGTCCCGGTATTTTCCATCCGGATAGCCCCGCAGGCGCTTGGTACCACCCAGCTGCGCCAGGTTGAAAAACGGTGCGTTCCCGCCGGTGAACTGCGCGACGACCTGGGTAGCCAGCGTCATCTTTCCACCCAGCGGCCAGTAGCGGGCGGCGTCCAGGGAAAAGCGCAGGAACTCGAAGTCACTGCCGGTGAGCCGGTGTTCGCCGAGCAGGGCCGCTTCCGCGAACCAGCCCTGGCGGGGATAGAACTGGTTGTCCCGGGAGTCGTACAGCCAGACCGGACCAAAGCCGGACGACCGACCACCCTGCGCACCCGGCACGATCCGACGCTCCACTTCGCTGCCCGGGGAACTGGAGAGAATACGGTATACGTCCAGGTTATAGCGCAGGCCGACCAGGTGCCGGGCAGTCAGGTTCCGGGCGGCGGTCACCCGCAGGCGCGGGTATTGGGCGGTATAGGTTTCCAGGAAATCATCCG
>JBKJKS010000281.1:0-6791 GCA_046597295.1 Saprospiraceae bacterium | reverse complement strand
TGTTGCGCACCTGCAGCATATTGCCGGCGAATGCATTCATCTGGGCCAGGGAAATGTCCACGATCTCCTTGTGGGTGGATGCAAATTTTTGCTCCAGCATCCGTCGTTCTGTCGGGTCGCGGACCGAATCGAGGCAAATGACGACAAAGGTCTCGCCCAGGGCCATCATTACATTAGTATGATAAATCTCCTGGTCGTGGGCGTCCGTGGCATGAAAGATAACTTTCTGGTAACTGATTTCCTGGCAAAGGTCTTCCAGCAGTTGTGGATCGGTGCGGGGACTAAGGCAGGAGTAGGCCAGGCGGTGGTGATGATCGAAAATGATACTGCCCGTGCCTTCCAGAAAAAGATTGCGCTTTTCATTGAACTCAAAATTGAGCCGCCGGTCCGACCGGAAGCCTTCCTGCAGCACCTGGTCGATGATCTGCCGGCGACGCTCCCGGCGGCGCGTGGGCGCAAACATGGGGTAGGTCACCACGAAACCTTCCTGGTGAAAAGTGACCCAGTTGTTGGGGAAGACGGCATCGGGCTTGACGGGCGTGGCCGAGTCCTTGGCGACAATGACCTGCACACCGGCGGCGCGCAATCGCTCCACGAAGGCGTCGAATTCCTCCATGGCCTGCTGGCGCATTTGTTGCGCCGTCAATCGACCATCGCGGCTTTGAAAAGCATTACTGGCCGCCGTTTCTTCATTGAAGGCAAAGTGCGCCGGGCGCACCATCAGGATATGGGAAGTGGTTTGACGTCGCATGTGGGGGATGAAAACTACATCGGTTGAAAAGTCAAAGTTAAAAGGCGCATTGATTTGCCGGCACCCACGTTTAAAAAATTGCTATATTTTTGTGCCGCACCACCCCGCTGTTCATCGCCTTCACCTGCTCCCGTCGCTTGAAACACTACTGCCGCAATTGTTTTTACCCACTGCCCAACAAGGCAAAGTTCTGTCCACAATGCGGCCAGCGCAATTCGGACGGCAAGATTTGGACTGCTGGTCATCTTCGCCTTTTATAAATATGCAATACGAAACCGTCATCGGCCTCGAAACCCACGTTCAGCTCAGCACCGCCTCCAAAGTGTTCTGTGCCGATTCGGCGGCGTTCGGCGGCGCACCCAATACGCAGACCAGCATCATCAGCCTGGCCCATCCCGGCACCCTGCCGCGCCTCAACCGGCGGGCCGTGGAGTACGCCGTGCGGCTCGGGCTGGCCCTCGGCTGCCGGATCAACCCGCGCAGCCATTTCGATCGCAAGAACTATTTCTACGCCGATTCGCCCAAGGGCTTCCAGACTACCCAGGACCGCAGCCCGATCTGCCTCGGCGGAGCGGTGCAGGTGATGGTGCAGGGTCAGCCGGTTACGATCCGCCTGCACCACATTCATCTGGAAGAGGACGCGGGCAAGAGCCTGCACGACCAGGATCCCACCGAATCGCTGATCGATCTGAACCGGGCGGGCGTACCGTTGCTGGAGATCGTGAGCGAACCCGATCTGCGCAGTGCCGAAGCGGTGACCGCCTACGTGGAAGACCTCCGCCGGCTGGTGCGCTGGCTGGATATCAGCGACGGCAACATGGAGGAAGGCTCGCTGCGCTGCGACGTGAACGTGTCGGTGCGCAAAGCAGGGGCCGAAGAGTATGGCCAGCGCTGCGAGATCAAGAACATGAATTCCCTGCGCTACGCCCGCCGGGCCATCGATTATGAAGTGCAACGGCAAATCGAATTGCTGGAAGCGGGCAAACCGGTGACCCAGGAAACCCGGGGCTTCGACGCCGGCACGGGCCGCACCTACGGCCTGCGGGAAAAGGAAGACGCCCACGACTACCGCTATTTTCCCGAGCCTGACCTACCGCCGGTGGTGCTGACGCCGGCCTGGCTGGAAAAAATTACGGCAGACATGCCGCCTTTACCCACGGTGGTGGAAGCGGATCTGCAAACGCGCTACGGCCTGAGCGCCTATGATGCCGGCCTGCTCAGCCAGGAGCGGGAGACAGCCTTGTACTTTCTGCAGCTCGCTAATCTGCTCCCTCCCGCCGCACCCGATGCTCCGCCGGCGCCCTACAAAGCCATAGCGAATTTATTGATCAACAAGTTATTGCCCTGGGCAGCCGCAAATGGGCAGGCGATGGATGCCAATCCGGTCAGCCCGGCCCAGTGGATGGAGTTCCTGCAGCTCATCGAGTCGGGGCAGGTCAGCGGCAGCGCGGCCTACCAGCGGCTGTTCCCGGCACTGTTGGAAAAGCCGAGCGCTACGCCCACCCAGCTGGCCACCGATCTGCAACTGCTGCAAAGCGCGGATACCGATTTCCTGGCGCAGCTCGTTGCCGGGGTGCTGCAGCGTTTTCCCGACAAAGTAGCCGACTACCGGCGCGGCAAAAAAGGCCTGCTCGGCCTGTTCATGGGTGAAGTGATGAAGGCCAGTCGCGGCCAGGCGGATCCACAGGCGACGCAGCGGTTGCTGGAGGAGAAGTTAAAAGAATAGCTCGTTCCTCTACCTCGTCGGTTTTTGAAACCTACGCGGGAGAGGCGCGTACCTTTACATCTCATCCCCTCCCCTCCCTATGATCCACTCCCCTGCCGCCCGCGTCCGCAAAGCCTACTGGACGGCGCTTGTAGTGGCTACCAGCTATCTCCGCCTCCGCTTCCTGCGCCGGTTCCGGGGGCAGCGCTGGTACGACCGGCGCATCGGTGCGCTGCACCTGCGCAACGCCGTGCGCGTGAAAACGGCTATCCTCGAGCTGCAGGGCCTGTTTATCAAAATGGGGCAGCTGCTCTCGGTCATGTCCAACTTCCTGCCGGAAACCTTCCAAAAGCCTCTGGAAGCCCTGCAGGATCATTTGCCGGCCCGGCCCTATGCGGAGGTGCAGCGGCGCCTGGTGGAAGAATTGGGCAAAGCGCCGGAAGAAATCTTTGGCCGCTTTGATCAGCTGCCCATCGCCACCGCCTCCATCGGGCAGGCCCACCGGGCAGCCCTCCTGGACGGTACGGAAGTCGTCGTGAAAGTACAACACTATGGGATTGAGGCCGTTGCGCAGATCGATCTGGACATCATCCAGCGGCTGACCCGGATGCTTTCCTGGTTCATGGACATCCGGGGCATGGACTACCTGTACGCCCAGATCCGGCAGATGATCGAGGAAGAGCTGGATTTCGCTAATGAGGCCCGCGCGATGGACACCATCCGCCAACAGCTCGCCGACGAACCGGACGTCCGGGTGCCGCAGGTGTTCGCCGCCTGCTCCACCGGCCGGGTACTGACCACAGCGTACTGCATGGGGGCGAAAATATCAGACCTGGCGCAGCTGGATGCCTGGGCGGTGGATCGCCGCGCGCTGGCCGCCCGCTTGCTGCGTATCTGGTGCAAAATGGTGTTCCAGGACGGCTTCTACCACGCCGATCCGCATCCGGGCAACCTGCTGGTGGAAGCCACCGGGCGAATCACGCTGCTGGACTTCGGCGCGACGGCGCGGCTGTCCCCCCAGCTCCGGGCGGGCATCACCCAACTCATCGAAGCGACGGTCCGCAACGACACGGACGCCATGGTCGACGCCTGCCGGACCATGGGTTTTCTGGCCGATGGGCCGGATGCCGAAAAAATGGCCCGCAAAATGATCGCCGCGCTGCGCAATTTTCTGCAAAATGAGATCAAACTGGAAGGGCTGAATTTCCGCGACATCCAGGTCAATCCGTTCAACAACAGCCTGACGGACCTGGTGCGCGACATCGGTTTTCGCGGCATCGCCGGCACGGTGCAAATCCCCAAAGACTACGTACTCCTCAACCGCACGGTGACGCTGCTACTGGGGCTCTCGCACACGCTCGATCCGACTTACAACCCGCTCGATACGGTGCGTCCTTTTGCGCAGAACTACTTGTTACAGGATAAGGGCGGCCCGATCGGCTACGTGCGCGATCTGCTCCAGCGGCTGGTGACCAATGCCCTGGCCCTGCCCGACGAACTCCAGAAAACCCTCCGCCAGGCCCGCGCCGGCGAACTCGAAATTCGTACGCCCGACGCGGAAGCCGGGGCGCGCCTGCTGGCCCGGGCCCTGCGCCGGCTCGTTGTTGCCGTGCTGGCGGTCGGCGCAGCATTTTTCAGCCTGCGGCTGCGGGAAATGGGCTGGATGCAGGAAAGCCGCTGGGGATTCTGGGTAGCGGGAGCCTTGGCCGTGGCGGCAGTTTGGCCGGTGAAAAGGGCTTAACCGCCGGGTTTTTAAATAAACTCCTGGGTTATTACCAAAATTTATATTCGTTCCCGGCAGGCCGACCGACCGAAATAGGTTTTAAATTTGCATAGTCCGTATTCTCCCCCCTCTTTCTTTTTCACCCTGCCCGCCAGCCCTATAGCTGCGGTGCCCGCTTTGTATACATCTCCAACCCGATCGCTATGCGCAAAATTTGTACACTCTTCCTGGCTTTCAGCCTGGCCCTCGTGTCCCTGCCGGCCCAGGTCAATTACACCGCCAATCAGCAGGTAACGCCCTACAATGGCCCTTACCGGGCCGGCATCAATATGGGCTATTATCCGGGTTGGAACAACCAGACCCTCGCCGACATCGCCGCCGGCAATCCGGCCCTGAACCTGCCGGGCATTGGCGCCCGGAGCAATCGCCTGGGGCTACAGGAAGTCGTGCTGGACTATTTCGGCTATGGCCTGCTGAGCGCTGATTTCCAGCATTGGAAAAGCCTGGGTATGGACGAATTCACGGCCTTTACCAGCGGGCCCACCTGGGCGCACCAGGAAAAGACCCAGTATTGTCCGGGCCAGTACTCGCCGTTGTTTGACAACCTGTACACGCCAATTTGGGATGGCGGCGCCAACGGCACCCCTTACAACGATACCAATTACTACGCCGCTTACCTGTATAAGGTAGTCACGCAGTACAAAGACGAGGTGCGCTTCTGGGAAGTCTGGAACGAGCCGGGCTTCGACCTGACCGGCAACCTCGGCTGGCGCGGCCCGGAATATCCCGGCAACTGGTGGCTGGAAGGGCCTAACCCTTGCGACTACATCCTGCGTGCGCCGATCTATCACTACACCCGTGCCCTGCGCATCGCCTGGGAAGTGATTAAAACGGTGGATCCCGATTCCTACGTTTGCCTGAGCGGCGTTGGCTACCTGTCTTTCCTAAACGCCGTGCTCCGGAACACCGACAATCCCAATGGCGGCGACGTAAGCCCGGAGTATCCCCTGCTGGGCGGGGCGTACTTCGATTGCATCGCCATTCACTCGTATCCGCATTTCGACGGGTCCACCATTAACTATGGCGCGAACCTGTTCGAGCGCCATTCCGACCAGGCCGCCGATGGGGTGGCCAAAGTGGTCAACGACTACCAGGGTATTCTGGATCAGTATGGCTACGATGGCGTTACTTTCCCCAAAAAAGAATGGATCTGCACCGAGATTAATTCGCCGCGTAAAGCCTTCACCGGGGATTTTTTCGCGGGCCACGATGCGCAGATCAACCACATGATGAAAGCGCAAATGGTGGCCAAGATCAACCGCGTCCACCAGCTGCATTCTTTCCAGTTGATCGATCAGGAAACCGAAGCGGATGCGAGCTATGAGTTCCACCAGATGGGCATGTACGAAAAACTGGACGGCCAGCCAGCCTACCAGCAGCGGGCGAACGACCTGGGTAAAGCGATGAAAACCATGACCGATTTGGTGTTTCATACGCAGTACGACCCCGTTCGCAGCACGGCCCTGGCCCTGCCGCCCGGCGTGCGCGGCTATGCCTGGAAACGGCCGGATGGCAGTTATATTTATAGCTTGTGGGCCCGGACCAACACCGACCTGAGCGAGGCGGCGGCCGCTACCTATTCCTTCCCGGCCGGCTGGCAGGTCACCGCCTGGCGGCAGTACGACTGGGACTACGGCTACACGGGTGCAACTTCGCTAATTGCCGGCCAGAATATTGCGCTGGATGCCCGCCCCCGGTTTTTTACCGCCGAATCCACTACCGCACCGGTCTGCCAGCTCCAAGCCAGCATCAGCAACGTGAAGTGTGTCTTTAACACCACACCCGACCCCGAAGATGATCTCTACCGGGCGGTGCTGAAGGTACAGGGTATCAACGGGTCCGGTCAATGGACCGCCGTCATCAATGGCCAGCCACTGAGCGGCACCTTAGGCACCAAAAACATCCTCGGCCCCTATTCGATCGCTGCCGGGGGGGTCCCCTTTGTCGTCCGCGATCTCCAAAACGACCAGTGCTTCACCACCGTCACGCTGATGCCGCCGACGCCCTGTTCTCCCGGCCCGGGTATAACTGACCCATCCGACCAGCGCAGCAGCGGGCAGGGCAGTCAGGAGCGGCAAAGTCTGCTGGTATACCCTAACCCGGCGCAGGACTATGTCACGCTTGACCTGCGGGCATACCAGGGTCAGGAAGGGCGGCTGCGGGTCTATAATGCACAGGGACAAGTCCTGACTGATGCGCCCCTGGCTGCTGACCAGTCAGCCCTGCTGCATCTGTCGTTGGCCGGTTACGCCAACGGAGCTTATATGGTGCAGGTACAGGCCGGCGCAGAGACCGCGGTGGGCAGGATTCAAGTGATCCGCTGAGCGGCTGTTGGTTAAAACAAGGGTTCGTCCGCACGGATGGGAACCGGTGCCGTGTAGTCGCCGGTTCCCATCCGTGCGGGCTTTTTTAGTTATATGACAAACGGATGTGGTTTCGGTCTGCCGGCAGGCTATCGAAGTAATAGGCATCCAAGCCGCAGGCATCTCCAAACTTCCTTTTTGGGATGTTGACGCGCCAGCACACTAATTTCTCACGCTTTACGAAAACAC
>JBKJKS010000077.1:0-4965 GCA_046597295.1 Saprospiraceae bacterium | reverse complement strand
AATGCTTGATTTTTCCACGACCCGCCTGAGCCGTTTTGCCGCGACCTGGGTGGGTAACAAAAACCGCTACGAAGGCGTCGTCATCCCCAAGCAAACCCTGGTGCCGCTGCACGATGTGGCCGAGGAAATGCTGCTGCCGGCCTTTCTCAAACCCTTTGAAAAATCGGAGGAGTTTTTTTATTTCCACCACGAAGAAGACGTGAGTAACCACGCGGTGTATCAGCGCTGCATGGCCATTTTCCAGGATCCGGAAAACCTGTCGGCGGAGGCGGCCCAGCTGGCCCAGTTGCTCTACCAGCACTGCGAAAACACCAAAGTGCAGGGCGGGGAATTTTTCGTCGCTTACTTCGAAGACCTGCTGCTGCAGGGTGAAGCGGTGAACGCCATCGGCCTTTGGAAGATCCAGAGCAAAGACTCCTTCCTGAAGACCGAGCGCACCGCCGAGTCCTTCGCCCTGAACGTAATCGAGGGCATTTCTACCGGCAAACCCGAAGTAGCGGCCCTGATCTTTCAACTCGATGAGGCGGAGGGTTACCGGGTTTGCGCCATCGATACCGTGTCCAAAAAAGATGAGCGCTCTTTCTGGAAAGACGAGTTCCTGCGTCTGCGGCCCATCGAGGATAACTACTTCAACACCCGGCACTACATCAGCCTGGCCAGCGAATTCATCACCCAAAAGGCGCCGTTCAAATTCGGACTGGACCGCACCGAGACCATCGATACGCTCAATCGTTCCGGGGATTATTTCAAGGACAATGAAGAGTTTGAAATCGACGATTTCGCCGGCAGCCTCTTCGCCGAGGAGGAGCAGCGCGAAGCCTTCAAGGAATTCCGCGACGAATACGCCAAAGCCTACGCCGTGCCGCTGGAAGACAAGTTCGACATCAGCAACCAGGCGGTGAAAAAGGAATTCAAGGTATTCAAAAGCGTAATCAAACTGGACAAAAACTTCCATCTCTACGTGCACGGCCGCCGCGACCTCATCGAACGCGGTTTCGATGACGACAAGGGGAAGAAGTATTACAAGGTGTGGTATGATAATGAGGAGTAGGACGGCTGATGGTACCCTACCCTTTGGCTTTTACCTTAAAGGTGTAACCGTTGCCAACCGCGTCTCTTTTACCCGCTACTAAAGGTATCAGGTCGCCTTTTATCCGCACTTCTACTTCCCCGGCGGGTGGGTTTTGAAAGTTGACCTGAATGGGTATTTTTACCGTTCCTCCCGGTTCCAGTATAATGCCCGTGGTTTTCAACAGCCTGGATTTGCGCAGGGTGGGGACTTTTATCTCCACTTCTTTTTGCAGCTGCGCCACTTCCGGCATTTGCAGCTTCCAATCCCCAGGCAGCTCATTTTCATTGAAATCCAGTCTCAACTCGGCGGGAACGGTCAAAAAGTTGGTGGCAGCCACCCATAACAAACCCGTATTGACAATTTCGGTCGTATTGAAGTTGTGGCAGGCGATGTTGCTCGACCGTTGGACCACCGTGGTCAAAGGCATATCGTTTTCGTGTTTTACTACGACCCCGACGCACCAATGCCGTTCTCCCCAGATGTTGGTACCCACCGGTGTGGTCCATGGGAGTACCACCTCTGTGCCCGCAGCGGGTACGGAAACGGTGGTGGAACCAATCAGCACGGAAGAAAGGCTGGGAAATTCAAGCGTGATTCTCGGATCGGTATAATAAGCCTCCACGGTGACGTTGTTGACCGTTGCACCGGTGTTGTTGTGTACCCGGATGTGTAGATCCACCGTGGCATTCTGGTTCAATACAGCCGGCACCGTCCAGATATCGGGGCTTTCCCAGGGATAGCCGGTCGAAGGCTCCGTGCCGGTATCGCCTCCATCGTCTTTTATCCAGATACCGGAGCGGGCCGCATCGTGGATCAAGGCGGTGGCTGCGGGGTAGTTTTCCCGGCACGTGGGCAGTATTTCGGTCGGCGCTGGGGAGAAGCCGGCATTTCCCGGGCAACAGGTCGGTCTCAGCTCGGGCGTGAATGCCGCGACCCTTTTTTCCTGCCAGATAAAGTCGGTCGCTTCCCCGGAAGAAGTATACGAGATGTTTTCGGAGTAGGTATGTCCATTTACCGCGGCAATTCTGCTGATGTTCCTTTGGGCAACCGAACGGAGGGTTTGCTCACCCGGTGGGTCGGAAGTGGTATGCCCCCAGGGCCGAAGGTATAGTTCGCTGTAGCTGTGGTAAGAAACGAATGACTTGAAGTTGGTCAGGCCATTAATGAAATTCCTCAACGCAACCAGCTCGGGTTCACTGAAAGGGGCCGTTCCGAAATAGGTATCATCGGCAGAATTGGAAGAGCCTCCGGATAAAAGACCCCACTGGTAACCCCAGTTGCGGTTCAAATCCACCCCAAACGTTCCGCCACCATTGTTTCTACGATTTTTTCGCCAATAGCGGTATCCGGTGGTGGAGGCGGAATAGGCATAACCGTCCGGGTTTACGACCGGCACGATCCATACCTGCAGCCTATCCAGGTCGGCCTGTAGTTGCGGATTCGTGCTGTATTGCGCTAACAGGTAGTCGGCCAGATAAAGCGCCATTTCTACCGTTATCCATTCCCGGGCGTGGTGCAGGGCTACGAAGACTACATCCCCTTTCGCAGGATCATTGGTACCGGGTGTGGTCGATATTTTTAAAGCCCGGATAGGTCTGCCCTCAATACTGTTGCCAATCGATATCAACTGGGTTCTGGCTGGATAGGAGGTGTGGAGCAGGGTGAGGGCCGCATCTACCTGGGCCGGTGTCCGGAAGCTCGTGTAAGTAAGCAGCTGGGCCGGCAAGGAAATGGAGCCGGTGATCGCAATAATTAAGAAGATGGTCTTCATGGCAGTTATTATTTCTGGGTGACGGTAAAGCCAAGTTTTTTCAATTCATCGATTTGGGAATCAAAGGCAGTGCCCTGAACAATATAGGATTCGCCCTTTTCCGCTTGGCCGACGGAGACAATATCCACGTGTAAATTGGCCACTGTCTGAATGTCGGCCACTGTTCTTACCCGTAACTCGATTTCTCTGGGGTGAATTTCGTAGTCCAGTTTCAACAATGTCAACCCCCTGCTACGGGCTGTCTGCAAATTATCCAGGCTGCCATAGACCACCACGTGGTCCCGCTCCCGATTGATGATTTTCAGCCCGGAATCCAATACTGTTTTCTCCTCCCATTTGCCGACCAGCTTGGCGTAATGGTGATAAAACTGGACAGGCCGTTGCAGTTCAGGTTTTGCATAACCGATTGCTTCCAGTTGAGCCAAAACGTTTTGCCGGTCTCCGTAGAAGTAGACTGCGGGTAAATCCGCGCGGACGATTTCCAGCCCAAGTTGTTGTTGTAACAGCTCGGCTTCGGTGGCATCAGCGACCTGTACGGCATAGACCGGTCTGGCGTTCGGGGGATCAAGCGACAGATATTTTGTTCCCCGGCAAGAATGGCTAAGGCTGGCCAGGAGCAAAAGGCAAATGATAGTGAAGGATGGCTTTTTCATTTCTTGCGTAGTATAGGAAAAAAATACGCCGGGAAAGGACAAACTTTCCTTTCCCGGCAGGGTGGAAACGGCATTAGTCGATAAGATAAATCGCAGTAGCTCCACCAACGGTTTCTCCCGTATGATTTTGTTGGGACACGACCAAGCAGAGTTCCTCTCCTTTGCGAACGGTGGACGGAATTTCGAATTGCACCGACAGCGGGTAAATCTGATTCGGCTGTTTTTCCAGGCGAATGACTGTTTTTTGTTCCCGGATTTCTACGTACTGTTTTCCACCCCGAACGATAATTTCACCGCCTTTGACGTCGAGGATTTTCATATTTCGCCGGGGCGGGCAATCGAACCGCGAACCTTTTTCCAGCGTGAGTACTCCCCGGCAGCAGCCCAATGTGGTTTCGATTCTGGTTTTTTGCAGAAAAATCATGCCTCCGCCGCCATATTCGTACTGGGGTGATTCGTCTGCACGTTCAAAATTTACCAATGGGAAAGCGCTTCCGTCGTCCTCCAGACTTAGCAGCACCTTGGTGGCATTACCCAGCCGACTCTTATCCACAGTCAGGAATATATGCGTCTCCGGATCGAATCGGCTGCCGGCCACAAACGGAAATGCCCTGGCTTGTAACCCTTCGGCGGAAAGGAAAACATCGATCACGGAAAGGTTCCGTTGGGCCAGGTTGTTGAATCTTTTCGACAGGTGGTCGCCAGCGGCGAAAGAAGCCGTAGCGAAGGCATAATCATTATCCGCACGCACCTCCGCTAGTAAACAAGGGTGCCAGGGATTGCTATACTGCCAACCGTAAAGCACATTCGTATCGGCGGCCAGGATTTTGAATTTCGCCAGTACGCTGCTGCCCGCGGGAATGTTTGCAAACGTGCTGGTAACGGCTGCAGGCTGGACGTGCATGGCATCCGTCAGCGTCCAGTCCTGGGGATAAATGAAATGTATACCAACCCAGGGAGTTATACGGCAATTCACCGTAACGTTAGTAGCATCCCTGGGACCATTATTGGTTACCTGCACGTAGATGAAATTGTCCTGCCCTTGTTCCACGTTTTTTGACTGGGCCGGATTGGACGGATTGAAGAGACCATCATCAGTTATCCGTACCACAATGTCGGAGAAGTCCCAGAAGTTACCGCCCGGTGGGTTGGAAGGTTCGGTACCGGTATCGGCTGGATAGTCTCTGATGAAAGTATCGGCAAAATTCAGCGCTCTGAGCACGCTGATCCGCCCATAGCCCATTTCCTGGTTCCAGGTACCGTTGTTCTTGTTGAGGGTGTTAACGTAAAGTGCAGCGCCTGCCTTCTCGGCGGTACGCTCGATGATGTTTCTGACTTGGACAGCGGACAATGTAGGGTACAAAGCTCGGATTAGAGCGGCCAAACCGGCACGTCGGCAGCCACGCCGCACGTAGCCGGTTTGGCCGCTCTAATCCGAGCTTTGTACCCTACATTGTCCGCTGTCCAAG
>JBKJKS010000120.1:0-5153 GCA_046597295.1 Saprospiraceae bacterium | reverse complement strand
GGGGTGGTGCTCATCACCACTAAGCGCGGTAAGAAAGGCAAAACCAGGGTGAGCTACGACGCCTGGGCGGGTTGGACGAGCCCTGGTTTTGCCTTTCTTACCGCGCTTAGTGGTGATGAGCACCACCCCGGCGCTGGCCCGCGAACCATAAATAGCCGTTGCCGAGGCGTCTTTCAAAATGTCGATACTTTCGATGTCGTTCGGATTGAGGTTCGACAAAGGATTATTGGCGGCAGAGTTGCCAAAATCCCCCGTAAACGTCGGGATTCCATCGATCACCACCAGCGGGAAAGAGCTTAGATTGATCGAGTTGATGCCGCGTACGCGAAAAACGGGCGGGTTGTTCAGTACCCCGTTGGGGAGGTTGATGTTTACTCCGACCGCACGACCTTGCAGCAATTGGTCAAAGCTTTGGGCCGGCAGGGCGGCAATTTCATCCCCTTTCACGGAAGAGATCGTGCCGGTAATGGCGCGTTTCTGCTGGGTGCCGTAACCAACCACGATGACTTCCTGCAAGCTGGCTGGATTGTCCGTCATCACAATGCTGTAGTCATTGGCGGCAGTCAGCGGCACATCCAGATCGAGAAAGCCGGTGTAAGAAATTTTGAGGGCAGTGGCATCGTCGGGCGCGGTGAGCCGGAACATACCATTGACGTCGGTGATCGCGCCGGCCGCAGTACCGGGGGCGATGACCGTGGCGCCAATAAGCGGCTCACCCTGATCATCGGTGACCTTACCAGTCACGTTACGCTGTGCGAAGGCTAATGTGGCGCTCATGAGGAGTAGCGCCAGCCCAAGTAGGACTTGCTTCATAGAATAGAAAGTTGATTTGGTTAAAAAATGTGGTGTATGCCGGATTAAACGGATTATTTCAAGTGGCGGGGAGCAATCTCTAATTATAAATATATAGTTTTAATTTTGCAGTCAGTCAGTTATGCAAAATTATAGACAAGAGTAGGGGACAAATAAAAGTATTTTTTTCCTGCCAGGCACAGTTCGCCAATAATTTTGACCACTTCCAAATAAAAAAGGAGCCACCACCCATCCCTGGGCAATGGCTCCTCCGTATTTTGGGCCTGTAGGCGCCGGAAATGAATAATTCCTGCAACTTTTGCGGAGGCGTACGTACAAAGAGCAGGCTGCCCCGCTTTGCCGGACAGCCTGCTGCTAATTTCTGACGATAAAAAGGGATGATCTAAGGTTTTGGAGGGCCGGTGCTTCAGCGGCGCGTCACTACGGACAGGTACGCCGCGAGCCAGGGGAGCATGCGCCCCAAAAAGAGCACACACAGGCACACGTAAACAATGAGCATAAATAGGAGGATTGAGAAATGATTAGATACTAGGCCGGTGGATTTCCGGGGGATTATTTCGTGCAACCCCCAAAGGTGAACATTTTTTATAATGTGCCAAATTTCTGGCTTGAAATTTTTTATTAAATCGTTGTTGACAAAAAGGATGGCCGGTTTTAGCGGAGGATGCCCTACTTTTGCCACATTTCTACCCTTATTCATCTCTTAAAAGTCTCAGGAATGGTTTTCAACAATATCCTTGAAACGATCGGCAAGACCCCACTTATCCGACTGAACAGTATTGTTTCTCACCTTCCGGCTACGGTGTATGCGAAAATAGAGGCTTTTAACCCCGGTCTGAGCGCCAAAGACCGCATCGCCCTGCACATGGTGGAACGTGCCGAACGCCTGGGCAAACTCAAACCCGGTGGCACCCTGGTGGATGCCACGAGCGGTAACACCGGTTTCAGCCTGGCCATGGTAGCCGCCATTAAAGGTTATAAATGTGTGCTGACCGTCACCAGTAAAATCTCCGAGGACAAAATGAACAACCTGCGGGCCATGGGCGCGGAGGT
This sequence comes from Saprospiraceae bacterium, assembly GCA_046597295.1. GTDB lineage: Bacteria > Bacteroidota > Bacteroidia > Chitinophagales > Saprospiraceae > M3007. Next base: position 3,287 of record JBKJKS010000120.1, on the reverse strand, counting down.
GATCCTGTGCCCACAGGAAGCCAAGCCGAACGACCCGAACAGCTACTACCGCCGCGCCGAACAACTGGCTAAAGACATTCCCGGCGCGTACTATGTCAACCAGAATTATAATCCCGAGAATGGGGAAGCCCACTACCTGACCACCGGTCCGGAGATCTGGGAACAAACCCAGGGGCGCATTACCCACCTGGTCGGGGCGGCCAGCACCGGCGGCACCCTATGCGGTTCAGGCCGCTACCTGCGTGAACAGAACCCCAACCTGCAGATCATCGGGGTGGATGCCTATGGTTCGGTGCTGAAAAAGTACCACGAAACGGGCATTTATGACGAAAAGGAAATCTATCCCTACCGCATCGAAGGCACCGGCAAGAACATCATTCCGGCCAACATGGACTTCGATCTGATCGACCGCTTCGTGAAAGTGACCGACCAGGACAGCGCCGTGATGGCCCGCGAAATCGCCCGGCAGGAAGGTATGCTGGTCGGTTATTCCAGCGGCGCGGCCCTGCAGGCCCTGGAGCAGATCAAAGGTGATTTCAAGGAAGACGACGTGGTCGTGCTGTTCTTTTCCGACCATGGCTGCAAGTACGTCACCAAAATATTCAGCGACAAGTGGATGATCGAACAGGGCTTTATGGAAGAGGAACTGCTCACCGTTTAAGGCGCACCCTCCCATCCTGTTCTTTTATAACCACCATAACTTTCTTTATTATACCGATGCAGCTACTGCAAATTGATCGTCGCACGGGCCTCACCCGCGAGGAATTTACCGAAAACTACCTGAAACCAAAAAAGCCGGTCGTGTTCACTGACCTGGCCAAAGACTGGCCGGCGATGAAAAAGTGGACCTTCGACTTTTTCCGGGAGCATTATGGACAGCTGGAGGTACCCGTCATCGGGCCGGACTACCATAAGCCGGGACCGACCTACATGAAAGCCGGCCGGACCATGAAGTTTGGCGAGTACCTCGACCTGATCCAGCAAGGCCCGACCGATTACCGTATTTTCCTGTGGAACGTGCTCGATCACGCCAAGGAACTCACCGCCGACGTCAGCAACCCGACCGTCTGCGACGGCTGGGTGGATAACTACCCGTTCATGTTCTTCGGCGGCGCCGGCGCCGTGACCAGCCTGCACTACGATATCGACTGTTCCCACGTTTTTCATACCCATTTCTGGACGCGCAAGCACGTGGTCCTGTTCGACCAGTCGCAGAACCCCTACCTGTACCAGCATCCCTACACGGTGCAAAGTCACGTCAACCCGCTCAAGCCGGACTTCGAGAAATACCCCGCTTTGCAAAAGGCGACCGGGCACGAGACCATCCTGCAGCACGGCGAGACGCTCTTCATCCCCTCCATGTGGTGGCACCACATCGAATACCTCGACGGCGGCTATTCGATCAGTCTCCGCTCCCGCGACTCGGTGCTGACCCAGGCCAAAGGCCTGTGGAATATTGCTCGTCACTTCGTGATCGACAAAGGCATGAATGCCGCGATGGGACCAGGCTGGAAAAAATGGAAGGAGGATCAGGCGCAGAAGAGAGCGCAGGAAGCTATGCAGGAAGTGGCCTGACGCCCCCCATTCATTATTCATCATTCATCATTTATTAAGCATGGATTTATTCGATCGCATCCTCCAGCAGGCCGGTCCGCTGGGCAAATACGCGGAAGTCGCCGAAGGTTATTATATGTTCCCCCAGCTGGAAGGCGAACTGGGTAACCGCATGCAGTTCGAGGGCCGGGAGGTCATTTGCTGGAGTATTAATAACTACCTGGGACTGGCCAACCACCCCGAAGTGCGCCAGGCGGATGCCGAAGGTGCTGCCCGCTGGGGCCTGGCTTACCCGATGGGCGCCCGCATGATGTCGGGCGAAACGAAGCTGCACAGGCAACTGGAGACCGATCTGGCCCATTTTGTCGGCAAAGAGGACGGCTATCTGCTCAACTACGGCTACCAGGGCATTCTTTCCGTCATCGATGCGCTGCTGACCCGCCACGACGTGGTGGTGTATGACGCCGAAAGCCACGCCTGCATCGTGGATGCCGTGCGCATGCACATGGGCAAGCGCTTCGCTTTCCAGCACAATGACATTGCCAGCCTCGACAAAAACCTGGAGCGCGCCACCAGAATCACTAATGAAACCGGCGGTGGCATTCTGGTCATCACCGAAGGCGTGTTCGGCATGCGCGGCGACCAGGGGCGACTGCGCGAAGTGGCTGCCCTAAAGGACAAATACAAATTCCGTCTGCTGATCGACGATGCCCACGGCTTCGGGATGCTGGGCCGCACCGGCGCCGGCACCGCCGAAGAGCAGGGCGTGACCGACGACGTGGACCTTTATTTCAGCACGTTTGCCAAAAGCATGGCCTCCATCGGCGCTTTCGTGGCCGGCCAGGCGGACATGATCCGCTACCTGCGCTACAATATGCGCTCGCAGATTTTCGCCAAATCGCTTCCGATGCCCCTGGTATTCGGCGCGGTCAAACGCCTGGAACTGCTCAAAACGCAACCCCAGCTGCGCGAACGGCTCTGGAACAACGTCCGCAATCTGCAACGCGGACTGAAAGAACGCGGCTTTGATATCGGTGATACCAACACCTGCGTGACGCCGGTGTACATGTACGGCGAGGTGGAAGAAGCCCTGGGCCTGGTCCGCGATCTGCGCGATGTACACGGCGTGTTTTGTTCCGTGGTGGCCTATCCGGTCATCCCCAAAGGCATGCTGATCCTGCGCCTCATCCCCACCGCCCTGCACACCGACGAAGATATTCGCATCACGCTGGAAGCCTTTTCCGCCGTGTATGAGAAAATGCAGGCGGGGGCCTATAAGAATTATGTGCCACAGCCCGTGTAAGGGTCTCTGCATCATTTTACCTGAACAGGGCAGCCATGGTGATGGCTGCCCTGTTTTTTTGCAGTATAGATGCTTATTTTTTTTATTTTATAGGCAATTACCAACCTATATTTGCTCAAGGCTTGCGCCGCATTGAAGACATCTTTCCATTCACTTCAAAATCTTCCCAATGAACGATCGCCCCCTCCTGCGTCTCGGCAGCTGCGATGCTGACGTCTGGCCGTCCACACCGGCCGAACAAATCCAGTTCAAACAGAATTTCCTGGTCAAGTACCACGCCTTAATGAGCGCCGGCAACCAGAAAAGACTCAGTTTTCGCGAAGAAAAAGACAATGACAACCAGAATTCCGGCTGGCGCGCTTTTCAACCCGTTCCCGGTAAATTTGTACGTGAACTGCAGGATTTCCTGATTGCTGGCGCTCATTAAGGC
>JBKJKS010000624.1:0-5505 GCA_046597295.1 Saprospiraceae bacterium | reverse complement strand
CTTGAGTTGTTCGATTGTCATTGCTGGAAACGGAAAGTTTTAGATTGAATTATGAATTATGAATTATGAATTATGAATTATGAATTATGAGGAAGCCAGATGGATTGCCTGCTATTCATCATTCACCATTGTTCAGGAACAGGTTTTAAATAAGGGCACAAATAAATGTCCCGGTTTTCTGTACCCTTATTTTGGAAACGTCTCTTACAACACTTCGACGTAAAAGATAAGTTCCGCATTGGGCGGCACCACGTCGCCGGCGCCCTGTTCGCCATAGGCCAGGCTGGATGGCAGGAAAAAATAGGCTTTTCCGCCGTGGCCGAGCAGCTGGACCCCTTCGTCGAAGCCGGGGATCATCTGGCCCGCGCCGGCGGCGAAGTCCAGGGTCTGGCCCCGCTGAAAAGAGGTGTCGAACAGTTTGCCGTCGGTCAGGCAGCCGTAGTAGTGGGTGCTGATGTTCTCTCCGACCTGGATACGGGCGCCCTGGCCCGGCTCCACGATGAGCACTTTCAGACCCGAGGCCCGCTTTTCGGGTTTCAGGGTGCCGGCTGTGTACTCCGCTGCCGTCTTGGTCACAGCGGCCTGCACCGTCTGGAAACGCACTTCGGCCTCGGCCATCACCTTGTCTTTGTCGGCCTTGCTGATCACGTCCACCAGCCTGATTTCGTAGCGCACGTCTTTCGCGCCCGCCAGGCTGGGCGGGATAAAGGGGCGGATCATGGAGTCGATCGCCTCGTACATGGTCGCGCTGTCGCCTTCCGCCATCAGCTGGACGGCGTCGTAAATGAAAGGCACCCGCTCGGGCAGGGTGGCGGCTTCGGGCACGGCGTACTCGCGCGTGCCGTTGGTGGTGCCCATCAGCGAGTCGGCCACCCAGGTGGCTACTTCCACCATAGCAGAACCGCCGACGGTGGCTTTGGCGCCTTTGCCATTGGTATGGTTCAGCAGGCGAAAACCATGCTCGGTCACCACAGGCTGCTTTTGGGCGGAGGCCAGCTGCGTACCCAGCAGGAGGCCGCAAAGCACAAAAAGAATTTTATTGGACATAAATAGTCGTATTCAAGGTTAAAAAAGTGAGCAACTGAACAGCGCCTTCAGACGGTGAACCAGCGGAAAGTTTCCCTAAACTCCTTTTTTGGGCAATAAGTTTTACCAATGCTTACAGCAGCTCCACGTAAAAGACCAGTTTGGCGTTGGGGGGAATCGTACCGTCGGGCGTGCCCTCTTCACCATAGCCCAGTTTGGCGGGTAAAAAGAAGTACGCCTTGCCGCCGTGGCGGATATGTTGTACACCTTCATCGAAACCGGCGATCATTTGACCGACGCCGACCGCAAAATCGAGGGTCTGGCCCCGCTGGAAGGAGTTGTCGAAAGGCTTGCCGTCCATCAGGACGCCAAAGTAGTGGGTCTTGACCGTTTCTCCGACCTTCACCGGCGCGCCGGCGCCCGGCTCCACCACCAGCACTTTCAGGCCGGAAGGATAGGTGGTAATTTTCTTCTTTAGTTTGCCGTCCACGTAGTCTTTCACCGTGGCTTGGACCATGGTTTGCACGCTGGCCATATGTGCCTGGGCTTCCGCCTCCTGCCGGGCTTTTTCCACTTTGCTGATCACCTTTTCGATTTTCACTTCGTAACGGACTTCTTTCGCATCCTTCTGCGAAGCCGGCACGAAACGGCGGAGGGTGGAGTCAATACGCTCATACACTGTGGCGCTATCGCCTTCACTCATGCGCAGCGCAGCATCATACAGGAACGGTACGCGTTTGCCCAGGTCGGCAGCATCCGGAATCATGTATTCCCGGGCTTCGCCGCCGTGACTGCGGGTGCTGCCCATCAGCGTATCGCCGATGTAAGTATCTACGTGCACCAGCACAGTCTCGCCGTTGGTGGCTTTCGGGCCGGTACCGTTCGTGTGATTGATGTAACGGAAACCATGTTCCGTCAACACCGGCTGCTGCTGGCCAACGGCCCGGTGCGCGACCAGAAAGAGACTAACGAACAGTAAAAAGGTTTGTCTGGACATAGAAGGAGCGATTTGGAGCAAAGGCAAAGTGAAAAGGGCGTGTACAAATCAGCCAGCTTAGCTGACCATTTCTGTAAACGCCCTTTCCAAAGAAGTGGTACCGGCTATTGCATCAGCTCCACGTAGAACACCAGGTCCGAGTTGGGTGGGATGGCGCCGTCGGGCGTACCCTCCGGGCCGTAAGCCATTTTGGATGGCAGGAAGAAATAAGCCTTTCCGCCGTGGTTGATGTGGGTGACACCCTCATCGAAACCGGGGATCATCTGGCCCACGCCGACGGCAAAGTCGAGGGTCTGGCCGCGCTGGAAGGAGTTGTCGAACATCTTGCCATTCATCAGGGCGCCGAAGTAGTTGGTTTTCACCGTTTCGCCGGTTTTCACGGGCGCATCGCTGCCCATTTCCACCACGAGCACTTTCAGGCCCGAAGGATAGGTGACGACTTTGTCGTTCAGTTTACCGTCCACGTAGTCTTTCACCGTGGCTTGCACCATGGTTTGCACACCGGCCAGACGCGCCTGGGCTTCGGCCATTTGTTTCTCTTTTTGCCCTTTGTTGATCACCTTTTCGACCTTCACTTCGTAGCGGACTTCCTTCGCGTCTTTTTGCGAAGCCGGCACGAAGCGGCGGATGGTGGAGTCGATGGTCTCGTAGACCGTGGCGCTGTCGCCTTCGCCCGTCAGCAGGGCGGCATCGTACAGGAACGGTACGCGTTTGCCCAGACCAGCGGAGTCGGGGATCAGGTATTCGCGGGCTACGCCCCCGTCTTTGCGGGTGCTGCCCATGAGGGTGTCGCCGATGTAGGTATCCACGTGGACCATGACGGATTCGCCGTTCGTCGCTTTGGGGCCGGTGCCGTTCGTGTGGTTGATGTAGCGGAAACCGTGCGACGTTTTCTTTTCGTCGGGTTTGCAGGCGATTTGGCTGAGCAGGAGGGCCGCGATGGCCACAAAAAGTAAGTTGCGCATTGGTGTAACAGATGAATAGTGAGCGTGTGAAATGGCTTTTGCGTTGGGCTATTTTTTATTCAGCACTTCCTTGTACAGCGGAAGCAGGTTTTTAAATTTATCAATGGTGGTGCGCAGGCTGTCGTGCGAAAAAGCGCCGGAAGCATTTTTATGGCCGCCGCCGTTGAAATGTTTTTTGCAGATTTCCTGCACGTCCAGATCGCCTTTGGAGCGCAGGCTCAGCTTGACAATGTTCGGTTGATTGTGAATAAAGGCGGCCAGCCGCACGTCGCGGATGCTGAGCAGATAATTCACAATGCCCTCCGTATCGCCGCGCTGAATGCTGAAATCCTCGTAGTCTTTCCTGGACAGCCAGATCAATGCCGTGCGGTACTCGGGTAAATATTCCATCCGGTGGCAAAGACAATGCCCCAGCAGCCGCAGGTGCTTTTCCTTGTTTGAATTAAAAATCATGTCCTGTACGCTCGTATCGTCCATGCCGCGCTCCACCAGTTCGGCCACGATGCGAAAAACGGCCGGATTGGTGGCGTGCCGGAAAGAGCCGGTGTCGGTCACAATACCGGTGTAAATACAGCGCCCCACCGTCGGATTGATCTTCATCACGTCGCCCAGCCCCGTAATGAAGCGGTACACCATTTCGCAGGTGCTGCTGGCTTCCGGTTCGCTGAACACGTAGTTGGCGATGGCATCGGGATAGAGGTGGTGATCGATCATCAGCCGCGAACCGGGCAGGGTCTTGACAAAGTCGCCCAACTTATCGATCCGGCTGTACGCGTTGAAATCCAGAAAAATGAAGAAATTCTTGCGCTGCAACAGCTGCTTGCACTCTTCGGTATGAATGTCCCAGATCAAAATGTCTTCCGCCTTAGGCAGCGCTTCGTACTCTTCGGGATATTCCGAGGGAAAGACCACGTGCACGGTATGCCCGTACTGTTCCAGGTAGTGCTGCATAGCCAGGGAACTGCCGATCGCATCCCCATCGGGATTGCGATGGGAGAGGATGGCCACGTTCTGTGGTACCCGGATCAACGCTTTCAAGTCGGAGGGAAATTCCATGTCGCGGTGGCGCAGCAAACGCCCTAGATTTTAGCAAATAGGCAAAAAAGCAATGGGGCAAAATGGCAAATAGGCAAAAAAGCAAAATAGGCAATAGGCAAAATATTAAAATACCTGTTTTGCCCTTCGGCCCCCTGTCCAAAACCGATTTTGGCGGGCAAAAGTACGGCATTGCCCCCTGACTTGGCAGGCGCGCCGCATATTATTTTTCCAAAAACCTTTTTTTACCCCCCGTTTGAAATAAAATCTTGTCCTACTTTTGCGACCTTTTTAAAAACTACTACAAATGGCAGGCAACCGCACTTTTACTATGATCAAGCCCGACGCGGTACGCGCCGGCAACATTGGCAACATTCTGCAAATGATCAACGCTGCCGGCTTTCGCCTGGTGGCCCTGAAACTGACCCAACTGAGCACCGAAAAAGCCGGACAGTTCTACGAAGTACACGCCGCCCGCCCATTCTACGGCGAGCTGGTGGAATTCATGAGCAGCGGCCCCATAGTGGCAGCCATTCTCGAAAAGGACAATGCCGTGGAAGATTTCCGCGCCCTGATCGGTGCGACCAATCCGGCCAACGCAGCGCCCGGCACCATTCGGGCCATGTACGCGGCCAGCGTCGGCGAGAATGCCGTGCATGGCTCCGACAGCGATGAGAACGCCGCCATCGAAGGCGCCTTTCACTTCGCCGGCGTGGAGATGGTGTAGCAGCGTATCGGCGGCTGAACCCGCCGGTACAGGGAGAGGTTTGCCACAGCACGTGGCAAACCCCTCTTTTTATCAGGTGGTAGTGGCAAGCAATATCAGCCGCCTTTCGAGTCATTCTCCAAGTCGGACAAAGCATCCTTGCTATCATCCTGCTTATCAGCCAGGTAGTCGCGGGCGTCCTCCACCTTATCGGCCAGGTAGTCTTTGGCATCGCCGGCCTTGTCCGCCACGTAGTCGCGGGTATTGGCAGCATAGTCTTTGGCTTTTTCCCAGAAACCCGGCTCCCTTTCGACCGGCTCCACCGCTTCGGCGTCGCCCGCCAATGCGCGGGCCTGGTCGGTCAGGTAACCGAGCGCCCCACCACCGTGCGCGGCTATTCTTGCCTTCGCCGCCTCGGTTTCGGCCCGTTTCTGCGCGGCTTCGGCCTCTTCTTCCGCCGCCGCAGCCTCGGCTTTATCGCTCCATTCGCCCACTTTGGTGCTGGCGGCATCCCGCAGGTCGCCCAGTTTCTCCGCGGCTTTGTCCGCCAGGTCTTTACCGGTTTCTTTGGCTTTGTTCCAAAAGTCTTCCATTTGCTTTGATTTTAAAAGTGAAATGTTGTTGAGGCAATTTCGCCGTGCTTGGTGTTTTCAGCAAGCGCACAGCAGAGTGAGTATTTCATTTTTTGTTTCCCATCAGACTTGTGCTTGGTGAAAACACCAAGCACGGCGGCTAATTCATAATTCATAATTCATAATTCATAATTCTCTAACTCC
>JBKJKS010000478.1:0-2857 GCA_046597295.1 Saprospiraceae bacterium | reverse complement strand
TTAAGCGCCGAGGTAGCCTTTGAGCAACTTGCTGCGGCTGGTGGCGCGCAGCTTATTGATGGCTTTATCCTTGATCTGCCGCACCCGTTCGCGGGTCAGGCCGAATTTATCGCCAATATCCTCCAGCGACATCGGGTGCTCCACCCCGATGCCGAAGTACAGTTTGATCACGTCGCACTGCCGGTCGGTCAGCGTGCCGAGCGACCGCTCGATCTCCCGGCGCAGCGAATCAGCATATTCCAAGTGGGTATCGGTGCCGGGCATGGAGTTGTTTTCCAGCACGTCCAGCAGCGAATTGTCCTCGCCCTCCACGAAAGGCGCATCCATCGATACGTGACGGGCAGCCACGCCGAGGGTGGTTTCTACTTCGTCGGTGGAGATTTCCAGCAGTTCAGCCAGTTCTTCCGGGCTGGGTTCCCGCTCGAAGGTTTGTTCCAGTTCGGAAAAGGCCTTGTTGATCTTGTTCAGCGAACCGACCTTGTTCAGGGGCAGGCGGACGATCCGGCTTTGTTCGGCCAGGGCCTGCAGGATACTTTGACGGATCCACCAAACGGCGTAGGAAATAAACTTGAAGCCCCGCGTTTCATCAAAACGCTGCGCGGCCTTGATCAGGCCGAGGTTGCCTTCATTGATCAAATCGGACAGGCTTAAGCCCTGGTTTTGATACTGTTTGGCCACGGAAACAACGAAACGCAGATTGGCTTTGGTCAGTTTTTCGAGGGCTATCTGGTCGCCTTGCTTAATCCGTTTGGCGAGATCCACTTCTTCTTCCGGGGTCAGCAGGTCCACTTTACCAATTTCCTGCAGGTATTTTTCGAGCGATTGGCTTTCGCGATTGGTAATGGACTTCGTTATTTTTAATTGCCTCATGTGCTGCTAAATTATTTTTCGGCGCAAAGTTATGATTTTCAACCCGGAGCGGTCAAAATTTTTTCATTTCCGAAGGGATGCACCTGCACCGCTCCAAAAATTTCCGGGAAGGAATATGTAAAACGGCTAACATTTAATTTTGTTTTCACCCGCTACAATAGGGTAGTGGGGAAATAAAATTTTTTGGCGGGCGCCTAATGTGCCGGTTGGCCGGTTCGACCGCATGGCCCGTCGGCCGGTCGTGCGCTACCGGACTACGAACTTTTTCAACACCGTCTGACCGCTGGTTTGCAGCTGAATGGTATAGGTGCCGGCCACGTACGTACTGGCATCCAGGAAGTAGTTGGAGGCGCCGGCCGGCAGGTTACCGTCAAAAATAGTGGCCACCTGCTGACCCAGCGTGTTAAAAATCCGGATGGTGCCGGCCGTTTTGGCCGTCGTATTCACCGGTATGCAGGTAATGCCAGCGGCCGGATTGGGATAAACGTCGAGCAAAGCCGCACCGGGCGCTTCCCCGGTGGCTACGCAGGGGCTGAAGGAGACCTTCCACCAGCTCGCCGGAGCCGGCAGCGGACGCGCAGCCTGCTTACCACTGTTGGCCGTAGCGTCGAGGTAGTAATAAATTGTTTTCGCAATCATGGACGGTGGGAAAGAGATGCTGCCCTCCCAAAGATTGATGGTATCCGCCGCACTGGCCAGTTGCAATTCGCTCATTTCCCAGGTACTATCCGGATTGGTGGTGTAGTGAACACGGGCGGAGGCTATACCGCTGCGGTGGCTGATCGAGGCCGTGACGCCGAAGTTGCCATTGCAGCTATTGGCATTACTGGTCAGCGGCTGGTGTACGATCCGCAGGGGATCCTGGACGCCAATCTCCTTGGTAATGCAGTGAATGGCGCCCAGCGAACCGATGATGCTGTTACAATTGATGCCGATAATTTTGTAGCCGGGCAGGCTTTCCTCCCAAATGCGTTGCGCGGTGGTGTCAAATTCCTGCTCGTAGAAGGGCACGAGGACCGTTTTATTCACAAAAACCGCGTTGGCATAGGTGCGGTACTGGCCGCCGTTGTCCGGGTAGGCATTGCTGCCATCGGGCGGCATGAGGATGCGCACCACTTTGTACGGAGTGCCGAAAGAAGATTTGAACGTATTGAGCACGTACTGCAGATTCGCTTCGATCTGCGGTCCATCGGCCGTATTGGATGGATATTTTCCGATCAGCAGCGTCTCTTCATCCAGCAGTTTCATGTGCATGTCAATGTGGTGAATCACATCATAGGGGAGTGGCGGCATGGTGATGTAGCGATCAATACCCATGAAATCGTGCAAAATACCCTGCACCTCCGGCACGCTGTGGTTACTCTGGCCGAACTCATTATTGGGACCATTTTCCGCAAACACCAGTTCGGATGAAAACGCCGTTCCCATCCCGTCGGACATGAAATTGCCGCCAGTATTGACCAGATCATAGGGTGCTTCGGTGGTCGAATACACCGGCACCCCCAGGTAGCTGGCTATTTTTTCCGGAATGGCGTCGTCTTTTGGACGTGGCCTGTTATAAATCCAGTCGATCAGGTACAGCGAGTCGACGTCGTTGGCGTACACACAGTTGGGGCCGTAGTCGCGTACCCAGATGGAATTGTTGGGCGCAATCAAAAAGGTCACGTTCGAGGAAATATCCACGCCTTTGCCGGTCAGTACGCTCTTGGCAGAGTTGATGGTCGATTGGCTCTCACAGCAAATAATGACGTTGCATTCTTCGCGGGCGGCCCGCACAATCTCGCTCAGGATGGTGGACTGGCCATTCCAGGCGATGGCCAGGGCCTGTAGTTCTTCCCATTCCGCCATAGCGCGCACGGGTACGGCCGGTGGGGTGACCAATCCGCCCGCCGGCGGCCCTTCGGGCACACCCATTTGCAGGATTTTGTTCTCCTGCTCGGTCAGAAAGCGGGGCAGGTCTTGGGCAAACAGCCCGCTATGCAGCAGG
>JBKJKS010000467.1:0-2813 GCA_046597295.1 Saprospiraceae bacterium | reverse complement strand
CCGGCGTCGGGCCGCAGGGTAAAGGTTCGGCTTACCCGACTGAGATTCATGGCGACGATGATGCGGTCTTCGCCTTTGGTACGGCTGAAAGCGTACACCTGTTCGTCGGCATCGGTCGCTATTTTGACCAGTGGCCCCCCGTGCCGGCCCGACCACAGCGCCTGGTTATTGTGCCGCAGGTCGCAAAGGCGTTGGAAGAATTCCGTACGGGTGTAGCTGCCCCAGCGAATCGGGTCTTTTTTAAAAAATGCCAGGCGTTGCCGCAGGTCGTCTTCCTGTCCATTATAGATCATCGGCAGCCCTTGCCAGGTAAAAGCCAGCACCGTAAAGGCGTCGGCGGAAGCGCCGTACAATGCTTCCTCGCTGCCATTCCAGGTGTTCTCGTCGTGGTTTTGGGTAAAATACATTTGGTAATACCCGCTTGGGTAGTAGTCGTCCAAATAGTCCAGCAAGGTATCCAGGGCAGGGGCTGTCTGCCGGCCGGCCCAAATATCTTTGGTCACGTCTTTCCAGCGCCAGCCGTAATTGGCCTGGAAGGCCGTTTTAAAATGAGCGGGTTCGTCCTGCCATTCCGCCAGCATAAAGACGGGTTTGATAGCATCGAGTGCCGGTCGTACTTCGGCCCAAAAATCATTCGGCACTAACCCGGCCATATCCACCCGGTAACCGTCGATGTCCGTTTCCCGGAGCCAGTACTGCAGCGCAGCGATCATCGCCTGGCGCAAAGGAACGTTGCTGTAATCGAGATCGGCCACGTCCTCCCAGCCCATGCTCTCGCCGCGTTCATTTAGTGGCGCGGTCATTTGTCCAGCCACCCGGGTGTAGAATTCCGGGTGTTCTTTGACCCAAACGGCATCCCAGGCCGTGTGGTTGGGCACCCAGTCCAGGATGACTTTCAAGCCCAGTTCGTGGGCCTCCCGGACCAGTAATTTAAAATCGTCGAGGGTGCCGTAGTCGGGGTTAACCGCCAGGTAGTCCTGTACGGAGTACGCACTGCCCAGGTCGCCGGGATGCTCCTTGCGCCGCTCCAACCCGATGGGATGGATCGGCATCAGCCACAGTATATCGATACCGAGGTCTTTCAACCGGGGCAGCTGCTGACGAACGCCGTGGAAGTTACCGGCCGGGGAGAACTGGCGCACATTACATTCGTAGAGGACTGCCTGGTGCGCCCAGTCAGGCGCTTGGGGATGGGCATGGTCGGAAAGGGGCTGCGCAGTGTTTGGCACGATCGGAGCGGGCGTGGGTGCTTGGCAGTGAAGAAAAAGAACGCTTGAAAAGAGCAAGCAGAAATATTTCATGCGCAGTTTAGGGGGGTAAAGTTGCCCGGCGGGAAATGGCACTCCGGCTAATTGCCGGGCGGCGGCGTTTTGCTGCCGATGACCCGAATCTGAATGCCGGTCACGTTGATGGTCGTATTGCCTTTCCAGATCATCAGAAACCCCTTGTCGTTCACCTGCCAGGTATTGTTGAGATATGGATCCTGGCAAGCCAGGTAAATAACGTCAGTTTTATCATCCCAGTTCCAGCGCCCGGTATCCACCACGACATTTTTGATCAAAATGTCGAAGGTCAGGTCCTCCCTGAACTTCAACCATTTGTGCTGGTAGTTACGATGTACCGTGGAGTCGCTGGGTTGGAAGGCCATATTCAGGTGCCACCAACCGGTCGTAATATAGGCCTGGCGACTGGCGGAAGGCGGCGGAAGTTGCTCGAGCGGCACTTTGACCATTTTTGGCGGTACGCTCATTTGCAACGTATTCTCCGTATCGGGGTGGCTGCCCTCGATGACGTGGGAAACCGGCCGGCCATCGAGGCCCATGCGTTCCTCTTTGACCTGTGGCGCCGGCTCGACAACGGTCTCCGCCGGCTGCTGAAAATTGCGGCAAGTAGCATAACCCAGCAACATCGTACACATGGACAGCAAAAAAGTCAATTTCATAACCGGGTTATGTTTGTCTTTACTTTATGAAATAGTCGCCAGGCCCTGCGTCGCCGTTTTCTGGAGCTGATCCAGCACCTCCTGAAAAGAAAGGCCCTGGAAACCGGGAATCACGGTTCTGGCTTTGGGCAGATATTGCCGCTCCCCGACGCCTACGACCGGAAATCCGCCCGCCAGCCCGGCCGCTATGCCGACCGGTGCATCCTCAAAAACCAGGCACTCGGCCGGTGTACAGTCCAGGGCATGAGCCGCCAGCAAAAAGCATTCCGGATGCGGTTTGCTCCGGCGAATGTCGTTACCATCCACAATCACTTCAAAAAAGAACTCGACGGCCGTGGATTTTAGCACCGATCGCGCATTTTTAGAATCGGAGGAAAGCGCAATACGCTTGCCGGCCGAACGCACCTGTTCCAGAAATGGTAGCGCTCCCGGCAGCACCTCGCCGGGGGTCATGTGAGCAATCAATTCCTGATACCAGTTGTTCTTCACATCCGACCAGTGGAGTTTTTCCGCCTCCGTCATGTACAAGCCACCCCAATCGAGCAGGCGTTCGAGACTCGCCATCCGGCTCAACCCCCGCAGGGTCTCGTGCTGTTCGGCGGAAAAATCGAAGCCCATTTCATTGGCCAGCCGCCGCCAGGCGATGTAGTGGTACTTCGCCGTATCCACGATCACCCCATCGAGATTGAAAATGCAGCCTTTAATTTTGCTCAGACCATCAGCCATACATGCATCGGATTGGGCGGCGAAGGTATTGGATTTTTAGCACACCCAATACTACAAAAAAGGCGGGCGGGGAAATGCTGTCCACGGCGTCGGACGGCGTGTAAAAAACAAAACCCCCTGTAAATCAGTGACTTACAGGGGATAG
>JBKJKS010000418.1:0-6179 GCA_046597295.1 Saprospiraceae bacterium | reverse complement strand
CGGCGGGGCTTCCTTCACCGTTTTCAGGCCGATGGGGCGCAATTTGGGCGCATCGTAGCTCACCGTCAGCGGGCGGGGTGGAATGTCGTAGTTCTGCCTTTTGGTCGTGGTGTCGAGCAGGGGCAGCGTGGGGGTCACATTGACCTTATTGGACTCCAGCAGGCGCGCATCGAAGTCTTTGACGATGTCCACGTTCTCCGTGGGCAGTTCTTTTTGGGCAAAAACGGCTTGCTGCGCACCGAGGGCCAGCAGGAAGGCAAGGAGCAGAGATTTATGTTGGAAATACATCTTGTTTGATGAGTTGATTATTAATAAGGTTGATACCGTTGAGAAAGGCTTTCAATAAGGAGGAAAAAATGCACCGGCAAGGCATCAATATTTGTAATTGCCTTTTGCCTGGTGCATTTTGCCTGTTCCCTTAGTTGCCGCCCTCTTCCAATTCCAGGAAATTGCTGCCTTTAATACCCTTATTGGCCGGCGGCGGGGCACTGTTCCCCAACCGGTTATATTTCTCCCGGGCGGAAGCCAAAATGGTCGCATCGCTGCCTTTGTAATTTTCCAGCACGGCCTCCAAAGCGGCGGTAGCACTATTCTTATCCCCTTGGTCGGCATAGACATCAGAGAGCAGGATCAGGTTTTTGGCGATCCAGTCGTCGTAGCCGGCACTGGCTTTGTTGGCATCGGAAATGAATTCCTCGGCCTGCGCATACTTTTTCTGCTTGTACAGGATTTGACCCTGCAGGTGGTAGGCCTCCGGCATTATTTCGCTGGTGGTGTTCTGCGTCACCGATTGCAGCGCCGGATAGGCCCGGGCAAAGTCACCTTTGTCGTAGGCCATTTTACCCACGTAGAAATTGGCCCCGGCAACCTGTTCGTTGGAGGCCTGTCCGGAGCTGGTGATCTTGTTGGCATATTCGCCGACCGCCACCGAGTTATTGGTTTGATAGGCGGAACGCAGGGCCATCAGTTGCGCATCGAAACGGGACGTCGGCGATATCGCAGTTTCTTCCCATTTACGGGCCAGTTCAAAGGCCTGTGAATAATTCTTTTCGCTGTTGTAAGCCAGGAAGGCTCCTTTTTCAGCAGCTTTCGGATAGAGCTTGCTGGGCCCGCGCGACACGATGGTCGCGTAATCTTTCAGGGCCAGGGAGTTTTTGTTGATGCCGGCCGCTGCATAACTGTCGCCGCGATAGTACAGGGCCTGCAATGCGCTGGGGCCATTCGGGTATTTCGCCAGGTAGTTGGTGAAACCGTCGATCGCCTGCTGGTAACGTCCATTTTGAAACTGGATGTAAGCGGACTGGTAGGTCACGCTGTCCTTGGAGGTACTGGACACTTTATAGCCCGGCACCGTTTCCAGAAAGGCAAAATATTCATCCGGGCGGTTCTGGTCTTTCACGTAGATTTCTTCCAGGGCGGCCAGGGCATCCTTGGCTTCGGCCGCTTCGGGGTTATTGGCAAAAACCTGTTTGTAATAGTTGATCGCCGCCGGCGAATTGCCCTGGTTGTAGGAAATCAGGCCCAACTTCAGGAGCGACTGGTTGACCAGATCGGATTTGCCCCGAAAATCGGCGACCAGGCGCTTTAAAGGCGATACGGCCTGCTCCAGCTTGCCCATTTCCTGGTAGGTATCGCCGAGCTGGAACAAAGCTTCGTCGGTATACTCGCTGTTGGGATATTTGTTCACCAGATCTTCCAGCGCCAGCACCTTGTCGAGTGGGTTGCTCTGCAGACCCTTAAGGATGGCTTTCTGATAGAGCGCATATTCGAAGCCGGCATATTTCTGGGCAACGGCCTCGTTATAATAGGCGATCGCCTCATTGTACTGCCCGTTTTTGAACTGGCAATCGCCCGCCCGCAACACGGCGTCGCCAAGAACGCTACTGCGCACCTGTTCGTTGCGGATAGCCGGATTCCGTTTGATGCCGTCAATGGTGGCCTTGAAAAAGGTCAGGGCCGTTTTGTAGTCCTTGGATTTCAAAAAATTATAGCCCTGTACGTAGTTACCCATGACGATATTGCTTTCATCGGGGAGGTTGTTGTACGCCTTGGCCTGGGCCAAAAACGAATTCATATGCTGCTTGCTGATGGCGTACTCGGCGTTCTCATTGGCAATGGAACCCATCCAGAAGGAGCAGAGCGTCGCCGTGCGCTTGTCGATCGGAAAATCCAGCGATTTATTGAAATACCGGCGGGCTTCGTCTTTCTGGTTATTCTGATACAGCTGGACACCCCGCAAGTAGGTCACTTTCTGGTAGGTTTCGTTCAGGCGCGGCGTACGGTTTTTCAGCCCTTCCAGGGTGGCCACGGCGCGGTCATAATCGCGGGTGTTGAGGAACACCTCGCTCATCAGGGCCTGGGCGTCGTCGTAGTACCTGGAGCCGGGCGGTATGCGTTGCAGGGCATCGATGGCGTCCCGATCATATTTGAGCTCATAGCTCAGTTTAGCGTAGTTGAAAAGCGCATCTTCCTTCACCGACTTGTCGAAGTTCATGCTGGCCGCCTGACCGAAAGCATTCCGTGCCGCAAATTTATTGTTGGTCCGCAGGTAGGAATCGCCGAGGTGGTACAGGCCGTTCTGGCCGAGCATGCTGTCCTGTTTGGTGAGTTGCTCGAAATTTTCGATGGCCGGTTTGTACAGTCCGCTCTGGTATTGGGCGTAGCCAACCTGGTAATAGTCGGCGGGACGCAGGTTGCCCATATTCTTGGCCGCATACTCCAGGTAGGGCAGGGCTTTTTTATAATCCCCTTTTTCATAATAGGCCTGTCCGACGAGTTGGTTGAGTTCGGGCCGGTTCTTCATGCTGGCATCCTGCGCTTTGGGTACTGCGTAGGTGATGACCTGGTCGTACTGCTTTTTGGCAGCATAGATCTGCGCGATGTAGTACGGCACCGCCTGCTTGTACTTGTCCGATTGCTCGGCGCGCACAAACGACTTTTGTGCTTCGTCATATTTGCCTTCGAAAAAAGCGCAGCAACCGTAGTAATAATTGGCCGGATAATACCACTCGCTGCGCGTGTTTTCCTTCAGGGGGGCGAACAGGGCCTTGGCCCGTGGAAACTGCTTGTTCACGAAGTAAGCGTAGCCTTTTTTGAACTGGATTTCATCGCGGGCGGCGCCGGAGCCTACCGGCGCCATATCGTAGTAGGTCAGCGCTTTATCGTATTCTTTTTTGTTGAAATAATAGTCGCCGATTTCCAGGGCGGCCTGGCTGGCCACCGGAGAGGGGGAGTTTTCGCGCAAAAAATCGAGGGTGAGCTGCTCGGCCTGCGGCTGGTCCAGGCGCACGGCGGCTTTGGCATAGTACAATTCGGCATCCGTCTTCACCGCTTCCCATTCCGGTTCGTTGACCGGTCGGAGCATATCGATGGCGCTGCGAAACTCCTGCTGGGCCAGGCCATACAGGCTTTGATTAAAAAAGTCCAGCCCGCGCTTGTAGGCCAGGTTGGCCTCCGTGAAGACGGCGGTCTGTTGGGCAGACAGCGTCAGGCAGGAGAGCAGGAGCAAAAAGGAAAAAATACCTTTACGAAGGTCCATATTCAGTTGGATTTTATTAAATTACTTGGTTGCCGTCTGGGCGGGATACACCGGCTGAACCGTTGTGCCGGTTGGCGACGTTCGTCAGGCGCCGATCGGAGGACGCCGTTTTCGTTGCCCCAAACGTTTTGAAAAAGGAAGGCCATGCGTGTCGTTCGGTTTTTTGAGGAAATTTTAACAGGCGTAGTGCGGCAAAAAATCGGGACGAAAATATGGATTACCGGCTAATCACCAAGGATTCTGTCGAACTGGCTGGGAAGCCGGTCTGGCAAACCGGGTTTTATCACCGGCGCGGGCAGGAGGAGGAGCCGCATCCGTGTACCTTTGCCACAAACCGACTGATCGCATGGAGTTTTTCCTCGCCACCCTGTTCTCGCTGTTCTCCATCGTGGATCCGCCGGGCGCTATTCCCGTGTACGTGGCGCTGACCAGCGATCGACCGCGTCCCGAACGCAACCGCATCGCCCTGCACACCAGCCTGTACTTTCTGCTGATCCTGCTCAGTTTCTTTCTGGCCGGTACGTATATCCTGAGTTTCTTCGGACTGACCATCCACGCTTTTCGTATTGCCGGCGGCCTGGCGCTGTTGAGCAGTGGATTTGCGTTGATGAACGGCAAGTTTGCCCGGCGGCGCGGCTACGACAAAGATATGGAGAAGCAATCGCAGGAGCGGCAGGATATTGCTTTTTCGCCCATGGCGATGCCCATGCTATCCGGTCCGGGTTCCATCTCCTACCTCATCACCCAGTATGCGCAGCACCCCGCCTGGAAGGAGCGCGTGCTGATCATAGCGGCCATTTTTGCCGTCACGGCGCTGGTCTGGGCCCTGCTACGGATTGCCCCGTTTCTGTCCCGCATCCTTGGCAACGGCGGCCTGAACGCCATCGCCCGCATCATGGGTTTCATCGTCATCGCCATCGGTGTGCAATTCATCGTGGATGGATTGGTGCATCTGGTGAAAGAGATGTAAGAAATATGCTTCCTACTGTCAACGCCAAAGCTGCCAAAGCTGCTGAGCGAAGTCTTTGCATTGGTCAAAAATACGAGACTTGCTGAGCATTGACAATCAGGATGTTGTGCATTCAACCCACGAATTTATTCGTGGGTTAAATATCATACTTACCCTTTTGACCAACCGATTTATCGGTTTAGGGCAAGTCAAGCCAAAAAACCGATAAATCGGTTGGGCCTGGCCGTTTTTGACGCATAGCCCACGAATGAATTCGTGGGTTGAAAATTGCAAGCGTCTGATTATTAACACGTAACAAGTCCAATATTTCATTTCCCCGCTTTATGCACCCTATTGCCAACAGCAGGGTGATCGCGGAAATTGTACGGCGCTTTTCCTGTTAAAAACGCTTTCCAAAATGGTGGCGCCACGCAATCCTTACCGGCCACGGATCAAAAAAAGATGACCGCTTGCTGGCGGGTTCAGCTACCGTCGTGCCATCCATGGCTACAGGTATTGTACTTACGGCGGCTGAACCCGCCGGTACAGAAAATGTTGGCTTAGGAAAATAATTCTAATTTTTTGTGTCAAACTTTTTTTCCTGAAATAAAACGAATTATTTTTGTCGGACAATCGGGCGAATACCTAAGTAGTTCAAAGCCAATTATTAGCCGCCGTTTGCACCCCGACGGACTACGGGCAACCGTCAAAATGCCCGCTCATAAAACAAACAATTTATGAAAAAGCAACCCGGTCACCGCATGTACAACGTATCGGACGCCGAGCTCTACGTACAGTGCAACGACGCTTTACGCGCTGCTTACCGTGACCTCGAATTTTTCAACCAGTATGGTTTCGGCATCGATCGGCTGAAAGGTTTTCAATCGCTCTGCGAGCAGTTCAACGCGCTGCCCGGCGACGACGAGCTGGTGGGCGACCAGATGATTTGTACCGAAAAGAAAGTACAGGCCGCCGAAAAACTGCGTACGGCCATTCGCTCGGTGATGACCCGCGTGGCGATGAAGTACCACGATCGCACCGGCCGCTACCGCAAGTTCGGCACGGCCAAACTGGGCGACATGAGCGACCCGCAGCTGCTGTTTTGCGGTCGCCGGGTTGGCCGGGTGGCCCGCCAGCAAATTGATTTTCTGGCCGATGTGGGCATGACGGAGCAAAATATCCAGCGGGTGCTGGATGCCAGCGCGGAATTTGAAAACGCCATGAACATCCAGCAGGACCGGCTGCATGACCGCGATATTTCCGTGGAGCGCCGCATGGATCAGGGCAATAAGATTTATCAGGAGCTGGTCATCCTCTGCGACATCGGCAAGGACATCTGGGCGGAGCGCGACCGGGTGAAGTATGATTTCTACTGCCTGTACGAAAGCAACGCAGAGCAAAAACGCGCCCTCAAGGCCCGCAAAGCCGCTGAAGGGGCGCGGGCAACGGCCTGAGGGCAAGTGGGCAAATGGGCAAATGGGCAAATGGGCAAATAAGCAAATAAGCAAAAAGGCAAATACGTACCGGCAAAGTAGCATATTGCCTTTTGCCTTTTTGCCTTTTGCCTTTTTGCCTGTTGCCTTTTTAATTTAAAAAGACCGCCATGTGCGCCACGTCGCGGATCTGCACGTCGATGTCCTCCAGCAGCGTGGTGGCCAGGGAAAGGCCTACGTAGTCCGCTTTGATCGGGAA
>JBKJKS010000368.1:0-4274 GCA_046597295.1 Saprospiraceae bacterium | reverse complement strand
CAAAGGCGCAAGCCCAACGCCCAGACCAGTCAGCAAGGCGTCGCACAGGAACTTGCGGCGGTTAAAACCGGATTTCGGATGGTCAGTATGCGGTGACATAAGCTGCGATTAGTTCTTTTTGGGCAGTGATTTGTAATACGCCACGATTGGCCCAAAAGGGCCAAACTTGTGCTGCGCCTCCGGGAAGGTATCGGCAAATGGCCCAAAGGGATGATCATAGGGCTTTTTCTCTATTTTTGGCCAGTCGGTGTCGAGAAACGGGTGCTTCGGGCGGGGCTGGGAATTGACAAAGGCCGCCACGTCCCAGGCCTCCTCATCGCTGAGTTGCGGATTCTGGTAAGTGGCGCCGAAGGGCATATTCGCCTTCACATAACCTGCGAAACGCGACATTCTGAATAGGCCAGCCCCTTCATTGTAACTGTGGCCGCCCCAGAGCGGCGGATAGTGGCGTGGGCTGTCGGGCATAGCCAGGCCCTGCCCGTCGGCAGCATGGCAGGAGGCACATTTTTCTGCATAGATTTTCTTACCCCGGCCAGGATCGGCTGCGCGGTCCAGGAAGGGTACTTCCACCAGTCCGGCGCCCCTGGGTTTTTCGCTTTTGGGAACGCCCGTGCCCAGCCAGCGCATATAGGCGATGATGGCCAGCATCTCGCGGCTGGTCGTATCCAGCGGCTGCCCGTTGAGACTGCGCTGGAAACAGTCGTTAATGCGTTTGGGGATGGTTTCGAGGGCCCCGGAGCGGGCGCGCATTTGCGGATAGGTACTGGCCACGGCGAAATAGTTGTTGCCAAAAGGCTTGCTGCCGGCCTCCAGGTGGCAATTCTGGCAGTTCATACCGTTGATACTGGCGGGCCGCACGAGGCCGTTTTCGCCAAAATAGTCCTGCGTACGGGCGATCAGGTCGCGCCCATAGGCAATAAGGCTGGCTTCGGCATCCGTTTTGGCCAGGTAGGGATCGGGGGCCTGCCACATTTTCTGCTGTTCATAGGCGGGCCAAAGTTGATGCCGGGCGGCCAGCATGGACTGCTGCGCAGCCGTGTGGTCCCCATACATCGCCCCCAACCCAACCGCTACGAAGATGGCGATGAAAACCCAGAGCACACGACGTCCCGCTCCCAGAAACCGCAATTGCCGCCGGGTCTGCTCGGACAGAACCGGATCTTCGGCCATTTTTCTCCGGAAAAAAGCCAACCCGTTGTTGACCAGGACCAGACCGATGACCAGGGCGCCGATCATCAGCCACATTGCGGGGTAATAGAGGCGGTCGTTCATAAACTAGTGCACCGGTTTGTTTTTGTCCAGCCGGGATGCAATAACGGCAACAAAAGTCGGCAATTGGTGGATAGTGGAACGTGATATTTGTCACGATCCAACCAATTCAAATTTGCTGCATAGCCTCAATTTACCGATGGGAACGGTCCAAATTTATGTGGCTATCGGCGGATTGGGTAAAATTAAATTTTCACAAAATTTATGTTCTAAGTTTTGGAAAAAGAAAAAATAATCTATTTTTGATCAGTTGAATTGCAAAATTTAACCATAAATTGTTTAAATATGGTCTATTGAAAAGGAACTTTCTGATTTTTAATCCCTAAACCAAACGAAATTTTGATTTTCTTGCTCGGTCTCCGATAAAATAAAGATTTTGTTTTGAGATAGCAATAGGACAATCGCCATTAGCCAATTGAAATGAGTTCAGCTACCCAGCAACCAGATAGGACTTCTTTGCCAGGGGGACCCTCGCAAAAAGGTGGAGATTCGCTCTTTTCGGAGCACGCCACTAAGTCCAATGCCATTGAGATTCCGCAAATCTCCTTGCCGAAGGGGGGCGGGGCGCTGAAAGGTATTGATGAAAAATTCCAGGTCAATTCCTCCAATGGCACGGCCTCCTTTTCTATTCCGCTTCCCCTTTCTCCCAATCGTAACGGTTTTACGCCTTCTTTATCAATCAGTTATAATTCCGGCGCCGGCAACAGCATTTTGGGAGTTGGCTGGGCACTGGATCTGCCTTCTATTCAGCGGCGCACCGACAAAAAATTGCCCCGGTATCGCGATGGCTCAGCGGAAGAAGACGTTTTTATGTTCTCCGGCGTGGAGGACCTCGTGCCGCGTATGGAATGGAATTGCGGCCATTGGGAGATTGCCGAAAAGGAAATGGAGGATTGCCGGGTACGGGAGTTCCGCCCGCGCATCGAAGGAGCGTTTTCCCGCATCGAGCGGATTGCACACCCCAAACATGGGATGTATTGGCGGGTTACCTCGCGCGACAATGTAACCACGATTTTCGGGCGCAGCCCGCAATGCCGCATCGCCGACCCGGAAGACGAGCGGCGGATATTTGAGTGGTTACCCGAATTGAGTTTTGACGACAAGGGCAGCGTGGTAATGTTTGAATACAAGGCGGAGGACTTGACAAATGTGGCAAAAGCGACCCATGAAAAAAACCGCTTGTCGGGTCTTGCCCGTTTTTCTAATCGCCATCTGAAACGGGTCCGCTATGGTAATTCTGCCGCTTTTTATCCCCATGATAAAAACGCATCGCTATTTGATCCGGCTGCGCCCGGGACCGATATATCGTGGCATTTTGAACTTGTGCTCGACTACGGCGAACATGATGTAGAAATGCCCACGCTCGCAGAAAGCAGGGCATGGGGTGTCCGTCCCGACCCGTTTTCATCATACCGTGCCGGTTTTGAAATGCGTACTTACCGCCTCTTGCACCGGGCTTTGATGTTCCACCGGTTCCCGGAATTGAATGAAGGCAAACCCACCCTGGTGCGCTCTTTGAATTTCAAATACCAGGTTTCTGACAGCGTAAAAACCGAGCGGGAAACCGAACTGGAGTTTTTGGAATCCGTTGTCCAAACGGGCTATGCCTGGATGGAAAATGAAAACCGCTACGCCCGCAAGTCGCTGCCGCCGATGGAATTTGCGTACCAGCCTCTGCATTGGAATCATTCAGTAAAGACCTTGCAGCCGGAAGACTTGGTACATTCCCCGGTAGGACTTTCCGGCAATTTTCAATGGGTGGACCTTTTCAATGAGGGCATTCCCGGCATATTCACCGAACAAGCGACGGGCTGGTTCTACAAGCGAAACCTCGGCGATGTGGACGAAGATGGCAACGTGCGGTTTGAAAATGCCCGGATGGTATTGAACAAACCCTCTTTGACCGGCCTCTCAAACGGGGTTCTGCAATTGCAGGATTTGGAAGCCAACGGCGAAAAGCAGGTGGTAGTCAACATAAACGGTTTGCAGGGCTATTTTGAACTCCACGAATATGAAGAGGCCTGGGAGCCTTTCCGTTCTTTTCTTGAAACGGCCAATGTGGATTTGCGCGACCCCAACGTGCGCGTGTTCGATATCAATGGCGACGGCAAGGCTGAAATCGTTTTGTCCGATCAAGGCGCTTTCTGGTGGTGGCCCGGCAAGGGCAAACTCGGCTATGACACGCCCGAATTGGCCCGCCAACCTTTCGACGAAGAACAAGGTCCGGCAGTCGTTTTTTCCGACAAAGAGCAGCGCATCTTCCTCGCCGACATGAGCGGCGACGGACTGACGGACATCGTGCGTATCCGCAACGGCGAGGTCTGCTATTGGCCCAGTCTCGGTTATGGGCGTTTTGGGCGCAAGGTGACCATGAGCAACGCTCCTTGGTTCGAGGAGCCGGATTTGTTCAATCCAGCGTACCTGCAACTGGCCGACGTGAGCGGTACGGGCGCGGCCGACCTGATTTATTTGGGCAAAAGCAAATTCAAAGCCTACCTCAACCTCAGCGGCAACCGCTGGGGCAGCGTGGAAGAAATAGCACCTTTTTTCCCCAGCGAACTACCTAACCGCGTCACGGTAACCGACCTGCTCGGCAATGGCACGAGTTGTCTGGTGTGGTCGTCCGAGATGCCCGCCTTTGGCAACGCGCCCATGCGCTACATGGATTTGATGAGCGGCGTGAAGCCCCATATCATGATCCGCTATCGCAACAATATGGGCAAAGAAATGACGATGGAATACAAATCGTCCACCTGGTTTTACCTGAAAGACAAGTTAGCCGGCAAGCCCTGGATCACTAAATTGCCTTTCCCGGTGCAATGCGTGCGCAAAACAGTCATCGAAGAAAAAATCACCGGACTGCGCTTTGCCTCCTCCTACACCTATCATCACGGCCACTACGATCACGTGGAGCGCGAGTTTCGCGGTTTCGGGCGGGTGGAGCAATTGGATACGGAGACCTTTGGACAAATAAATAGTAAAGGTGCTGCAAATGCCCGTAAGGA
>JBKJKS010000110.1:0-3627 GCA_046597295.1 Saprospiraceae bacterium | reverse complement strand
CCTGTAGATCAGTAATAATTCCTTTGACAAATTCACCGCCTTGCATCAACTTCACAGTGGCCCCAATGAGTGCTTCCTGTTCATCCGAAACTTTTCCTTGTAAAAAAGTACTCTGGCTCTCGGCCAAATAGGCAGAAAACAGCAAAGGCAGTACAAAAAGGACTTTATTCATCGCTTATAGGTTGAATCCGGTTAATCAAATTCCTGCCCCTCATGTCCCTTCCGCCCGAACGCGCGGTCATCTTTGTCCGTCCGGGTGCCATCTTCCAGACGGTACTCCTTGCGCATGGGGAACACCTCCATATCGTCTACATTCAGGATACGGCGCAGGTCGGGGTGGCCGGTGAATTGAATGCCGAAGAAATCATACTCCTGCCGTTCCATCCAGTTGGCCGTCGGCCACAGGACCGTCGCCGTCGGTACGAAGGGATCGGCAATAGGGAAGAAGACCTTGATCCGGAAGCGCAGATTGTGGCGAAAACTGTGCAGGTGGTACACCACCCCCAACTCCCGGCCCGGATCGGCGGGAAAGTGCATGCCGCAGAGCGTCGTCAGGAAATTGACCTGTAATTCCGGACTTTCCTGGACGAAGCGCAGGACGTCAATGATGCGTTCGCGGGTCGTTTCCAGCGACAGCATCCCATAGCTTTCGCTGTGGGTCAGAATGTCACCCGGAAATTGCCGCTCGATGGCCGCCAGTAAAGTCGTGTTGGTAATCGTCATGGGTTGGATCCGGATCAGCCGGCAATAAGTGACAAAAGCGGGTGCGCCAACGTTTATTCAATCTGATATTTATCCAGCAAATGCTGATACTCAGGCGAATTCCGACGGCGCAATGGCTCATTTCTGACCAATTCCTGGATTTTCATCACCCCATCGATAATTTGTTCCGGCCGCGGCGGGCAGCCCGGCACGTACACATCCACCGGAATGACCTTATCAATACCCTGCAACACCGAATAAGTATCAAAAATGCCACCCGAACAGGCACAGGCACCCACGGCGATCACCCACTTCGGCTCGGCCATCTGAATATAGACCTGCTTGAGGATCGGGCCCATTTTTTTGGCGATGGTGCCCATCACCATCAGCAGATCGGCCTGGCGGGGCGAAAACGACATGCGCTCCATACCGAAGCGGGCCAGATCGTAATTACTGCCCATCGTCGCCATAAACTCAATACCGCAGCAGGAGGTCGCAAAAGGCAGCGGCCAGATGGAATTGGAGCGGGCCAGACCCACGGCTTTCGACATCGAGGTAGCGAAGAATCCTTCACCGCCGTATCCATCCGGCATTTCAGCAATATTTGCCATGACTTTGAATGATGAATGATGCATGATAAATGTTGAATACACGTAGTGCGCAACACTCATCAGGCATCGTTAAATTATTACTTATCCCATTCCAGTGCCCCTTTGCGCAGCACGTAGTAAAAACCGAGCAAAAACACGGCCACGAAGATCAGCACGGCAAAGAAACCATCCGTCCCCATCGCCCGGAAATTGACCGCATAGGGATAAAAGAAGATCACCTCCACGTCGAACAGTACAAACAGGATGGCGGTCATGAAATATTTGATCGACACCGGCATGCGGGCGTTGCCCTGGGCTTCGATACCGCACTCGAAGTTCTCGTCCTTCTTTTTGCTGTGCCGACGCGGGCCGAGCAGCGGCACCACGATCAACACCAGGGCCACGAAGCCCAGGGCGACCAAAGATTGCATGACAATGGGCAAATATCCCGAGGGTTCCATAAATCCTTAATTTTACCTCCTTTCTAACAAATTGTTGGACCTGGAGGTTTGAAATATGCCGAAAATGACGTTAAAATGCCGAAAATCAGGCCCGGCAAAGGTAGAGAAAAGCTGGCCATAGTTGGGCAAGCAAATACTGTACAGCATACACTTAGTCCCGCTGTTTAGAATTTTTCCAGCCCTGGCTTTGAAAACCCGGCTGGGGCGGCTGAAATTTCTAAAAAAGTGAAACCTTTGCTCAAAATGCATACCGCATGAAACACCTTTCCATCCCCGCCTTTGCCTGGATTCTGATTACACTGGCCTTATTTTGCTGCAAAAATAACCCTGCCGAGCGAGCAGACCCACCTCCTGTCAGCGACGGAGGAACGCCTGAATTCACGGCGGGCTACGGTACGCCGACCATCAATGGGCTGGGCGATGACGCGGCCTGGCAGCAAGCGGAATGGCTCCCCCTCGATCAGGTCTGGATCGGTGCGCCCCCGACGGCGACCGACTTCTCCGGTCGCTATAAGCTGGTCTGGGATGAGAATAACCTCTATATCCTGGCCGAAATCACCGATGATACGCTGGTGGATACCCACGCGGACGGACTGACCCGCTATTGGGATGACGACTGCCTGGAGATTTTCGTCGATGCAGATACTTCCGGCGGCAACCATCAGTACAGTTACAATGCCTTCGCCTACCACATTGCCCTGGATAACCAGGTAGTGGATATTGCCCCGGACAGTTCCTTCCGGTATTACAATGACCATTGCACCACCCGCCGCACGACACAGTTCAACGTCAGCACCTGGGAGGTGGCCATGAAGATCTTTGATGGAAATAAATACCTGGATGGCGGCGATAACATCCCCAGGATGTTGCAGGCCGGCAAGCGCCTGGGCTTCATGCTGGCTTATTGCGATAATGATCATTCGCCGGAACGGGAAAATTTCGTCGGTAATATGCGTATTGACGGCGCCGACAAGAACCGGGGCTTTATTGACGCCAGCGTTTTTGGGATCCTGGAATTAAAATAGTTAAAGATAAACGACTGAAAATCATGCAACTCGCTCTTATTGGCCTTGGTAAAATGGGCTACAACCTGGCCCTGAATCTCCGCAGCCACGGCCACGCGGTCGTCGCCCATGACCGCTCCCCGGAGCTAACGGCCCAACTGGCTGCCGAAGCCGGCACGCAACCGGCCAACTCCCTCGCCGAGGTCTGTACAGCCCTCACCGGCCGCCGCGTCATCTGGTTGATGGTGCCCGCCGGCACTATTGTGGAAGGCGTGATCGAACAGTTGACGCCCCACCTGGCTGCCGGCGATATTCTGATCGACGGGGGCAACTCCAATTTCAAGGATTCCAAACGCCGCCACAGTGCGTTGAAAGCCAAGGGCATCGATTTCCTGGACTGTGGTACTTCCGGCGGTATGACCGGCGCGCTGCACGGCGCCTGCACCATGATCGGCGGCGAACCGGAGGTATACGCCCATTGCAAGCCTATTTTCGATGACCTTTCCCTGCCCGGTGGTACGCTGTACGTCGGCGCGCCGGGCGCCGGGCACTTTACTAAAATGGTGCACAACGGTATCGAATACGGCATGATGCAGGCCATGGCCGAAGGCTTCGAAGTGCTCGATAAATCCGAGTACGACGTGGATTTCAAAGCGGTCGCTGACCTGTGGAACCATGGCTCCGTCGTACGCAGCTGGTTGATGGAGCTGATGGCCAATGCTTTTTCCAAGGACCCGCACCTGGACAGCATCCGGGGCGTCATGCACTCCTCCGGCGAAGGCAAGTGGACCCTGGAAACGGCACTTGACCTCGGTGTGCCTACGCCGGTCATTGCGCTCTCGTTGATGATGCGCTACCGGTCGCAGCAGG
>JBKJKS010000035.1:0-2818 GCA_046597295.1 Saprospiraceae bacterium | reverse complement strand
CAAAATCGTTGTCACCGGCCCCGAATCGTCGGGCAAGACCACGTTGGCAGAGCAGCTGGCCAACGTTCTGGGCGTTTCCCGGGTGCCGGAATTCGCCCGTTCCTATGTGGCGCACCTGGGTCGTCCGTACAAACAAGCGGACTTGAAAAAGATTGCCCGGGGCCAGCAACTTTGGGAGGATTGGTACAGCCTGCAGCGGACTAATTTGGCTCCACCCTTCCACCCTGGCACCCCCGCCAACCTGCTCATCTGCGATACCGACTGGACGGTAATTCGCATTTGGGAACAGTTCAAATATGGTACGACCGATGCGACCACTCCCCCACCCGCCCTCCCCGCGCTTTACCTGGTCTGCACCCCCGATTTCCCCTGGCAGCCCGACCCGCTCCGGGAAAACCCGCACGATCGCCTGGCTTTGCTGATGATGTATCTCGATTTACTTCGTTCAGTAGGGGCGAACTTTCACCTGCTGCAGGGCGCTCCGGCCACCCGCCTGCAAATGGCGTTACAGATTATTCGCGGATATTTCTGATCTTTGCGACTCAACACTCATTGGGGTGTCCCGCGCCGACGCGGGACTGAGATTATACCCATCGAACCTGTCCGGGTCATGCCGGAAAGGGAATGGAGACGGGTAGTGGCATCACTACACTGGCGGAGCCCCTTCGCGAGTGGATGTTTCACTCAATTTACGCATTTTCATGCTATTATTCAGGTATTTTACAATTGCTTCCGCTGGGTGCGGAAGGGTGAGCCTCCCCCTACCCCTCCGTAAAGGGGGGGAGTACATTGCGATGAATAGGGCTTTGAGGCTTTTTACCCAGATGAAAGGCCGCATTGGCATTGGCTTATTGCCCTTTGCCCTTTGCCTGTTGCCCCTTGTACTGCCTGCCCAGCAAATGGATTCCCTGGCCTTGCAGACGGTCGTTATTCAGGCCACCCGGGCCGATGCAGCCAGTCCGGTGCCGCATACCAATCTGACGGCAGCGACCATTGCCAAATCCTATCAGGCCCATGATATTCCATTTTTATTGACTGGCGTGCCATCGCTGGTGGAGACTTCCGATGCCGGCGGCGGAGTGGGCTATACAGGCCTGCGCATCCGAGGCAGCGATCCCACCCGCATCAACGTAACCATCAACGGGGTCCCGATCAATGATGCCGAAAGCCAGGGTATGTATTGGGTAGACCTGCCTGATCTCGCGGCTTCGGCCGCAGAAATTCAGGTGCAGCGCGGCGTGGGGACGAGCACCAACGGCGCCGGCGCCTTTGGTGCCACGGTCAATCTCGATTTGTCGCGGGTGGAAGCCGAACCGTTTGGCAGCCTTACCACTACCCTGGGGTCCTTCGCGACGCGCAAACATTCGGCATACGTGGGTACAGGACTGCTGGCAGGAAAAGTGGCTTTTACCGGCCGCTTCTCGACCGTGCGGTCGGATGGATATATTGATCGGGCCAGCGCCGACCTGAACGCCTTACACCTGACCGGGACGTATATCGATCACCGGCAGTCCTTGCAGGCCCAGCTGCTGTCGGGTCACGAAATCACGTACCAGGCCTGGGAAGGGGTGCCGGCACCATACGTGGATGACGAGCAGCTGCGCCGATTCAATACTGCCGGCACGGAAAAACCGGGCGAACCATACGCTGACCAGGTGGATAATTACACCCAGCGGCATTTTTTGCTGCATTATAAAAGACAACTCCCCAGGCAGCTCAGCCTGCAGCTCAACGGCCATTACACGCGCGGTTTCGGGTACTATGAACAATATAAGGTCGACCAGCTGCCGACCGATTATGGCCTCCTGCCCCAAATAGATGATTCCCTGCAGTTACCCACCGACCTAATTCGCCGGCGCTGGTTGGACAATCACTTCTATGGCGGCACTTTTGCCTTACGCTGGACGCCGGCCGTTCGCTGGCAGCCGGTTTGGACATTGGGCGGAGCCATCAGTCATTACGATGGACGCCACTTTGGAGAGATAATTTGGTCTGAGTATAATATCGGTGCACCCAAGGATTTTCGGTATTACAGCAACAATGCTGACAAACGGGATGGTAACCTGTTCTTAAAACTGGAAGCTAAGCCCTACCCGGGCCTTACGTTATTACTCGACCTGCAGGCACGTGCGGTCGGATACAATTTTTTGGGTTTTTCCAACGACCGGCAGCCATTGGATCAGCAAGTCCATTTGGCTTTTTTCAACCCGAAAACCGGCTTTTACTGGCAATTTGCTCCCCACTGGACGACCTATGGATTTTTTGGCCTGGCGAACCGAGAACCGAACCGGGATGATTATACGCAGTCCACACCGGAGAGTCGACCACGCTCCGAACGCTTGTACGACCTGGAACTGGGTTTGAAAACCAGTTATTCCACCTGGCAGACATCGGTCAATTTCTACTGGATGCGCTACCGGGATCAACTGGTGCTGGACGGTCGACTCAACGACGTAGGCGCCAATATCCGGACCAATGTAGCCGCCAGTTATCGCGCTGGCCTGGAATTCGAAAGCTCGGTGCAACTCTTTCCGCAACTGACTTTGACGGCTAACGCAGCCATCAGCCAAAACAAGGTTCGCCGCTTCACGGAGTACCGCGACAATTGGGATACCGGTGGCCAAGACGTGCTGCAGTATGAAAATACGGATCTATCGTACTCGCCCAACGTGATCGCGCGCGGAGAACTGGAATGGACGATTTATCAAAAAGGCGGCCGTGCCCTCGCTATTTCCTGGGCAGGCAAATACGTCGGATCACAATTTCTGGACCTCACCTCCAACGCCTACACTAAACTGCCGGGGTATTTCTTCAGCAA
>JBKJKS010000005.1:0-5326 GCA_046597295.1 Saprospiraceae bacterium | reverse complement strand
GCCCATCCGAAGAAGAATTTTTCGGCCCGCCAGATCACGCAAAGTTTGCGGATCGACAACAATGCCGATTCAGCGGAACATGCCCTGCGCCAGCTGGCGCAGCTCGGGACGGTCATTGAGCACGCGGACGAACGCTTCAGCCTGGCCCTCGACCGGCTCACTACCCGATCGGCCGCCGAGGACCAGCCTGCCGCAAAAACCCCACCGTTGCCCGCCGCGCCACGGGAGCAGCGCGGTGAAAAATTTGCGCCGGACCGGGATGCCCGGCGGGTGAGCCTGACGACCACCCGGGGTCCCCGGAAAATGGTCGAAGGCCGGGTGGATATGATCCGTACCGGCGCCGCCTATATTGTCAGTGAGCTACTCGATACCGACGTGTACATTCATCAAAAGCACCTTGGTGGCGCTATGCACGGCGATACGGTGCGGGTGCTGCTTTTTTCCGCTCCCCCGGCCCGGCGCAGCGGCATGACGGCCCGCAAGCCGGAAGGCGAAATTGTGGCGGTGCTGAAACGCGCCAACGAATTTTTCATCGGTACGCTCCAGCTCAATCGTAAGTACGCCCTGTTCGTATCGGCCAACCCGAACGTGCAGACGGACGTATACATTCCTCTCGAAGCCTGCGGCGAAGCCCAGAACGGCGACCACGTAGTGATCCGCATCACCGACTGGCAGGAAGGCAAAGGCCGGCTGCCCATCGGTAAGGTGACCCAGGCGCTGGGCACGGGCGGCGGCAGCAACTTCGAAATGAACAAGATCCTCATCGGCCAGGGCTTCGAACTGTCGCATTCCGACGAAGCCGAGCGCGAAGCGGCGGCTATTCCCGACGTTGTCTCGGACCAGGAAATTGCCCGCCGGCGCGATTTCCGGGACACGCTGACGTTTACGATCGACCCGGAAGACGCTAAAGATTTTGATGATGCACTGAGTATCAAGGAGTTGGAAGATGGTAATCTGGAAATTGGGGTACACATTGCCGACGTGACCCACTACCTCAAACCCGATTCCGCAGTGGACAGAGAGGCTTTCCAGCGCAGCACCTCGGTGTATTTGGTGGACCGCGTATGCCCGATGTTACCTGAAAAACTCAGCAATCACCTCTGTTCGCTGGTACCGCATGCCGACCGGCTGACTTTTTCGGCCGTGTTCGTCTTCGATCCGAAAGGCAAGATCGTGTCGCGCTGGTTTGGCAAAACGGTGATCCACTCGGCGCACCGCTTTTCCTACGAGCAGGCCCAAACTATCCTGGAAAACAAACCCACGGAAGCACTGCTGGGGCTGGTCATTTTTCCAAAACTGGACTGGGCTATCCGCACCATGGATAAGATCGGCAAAAAGATGCGTGTGGAGCGCGAGAAGAACGGCGCCATTGGCTTCGAAACCGATGAAGTGCGCTTCCGATTGGCGGAAGATGGCACCCCCATCGAAGCCTACATCAAAGAACGGAAGGATACCAACCTGCTGATCGAAGATTTTATGCTGCTGGCCAATAAAGAGGTCGCCCTGTACATCGAACGCAAAGCGGAGGGGCAGGCCGAAATTCCCTTTGTCTACCGGATTCACGACCTGCCGGATGCGACCAAAGTGG
Organism: Saprospiraceae bacterium; assembly: GCA_046597295.1. Lineage (GTDB taxonomy): Bacteria > Bacteroidota > Bacteroidia > Chitinophagales > Saprospiraceae > M3007. The sequence continues at coordinate 3,738 of JBKJKS010000005.1, read as the reverse complement.
CGGACTTTGCGCGGTTTGCCGCCCAATTAGGTCATCCCATGAAAGTGGATACGCCGAAGCAAATCGCCCAATCGTTCAATTCGCTGATGCGGGCCAGCCGCGAAAACGACCGCCTGAAACTCCTGGAGCCGCTGGCCATTCGTACCATGGCCAAAGCCGTCTATTCGACTGAGAATATCGGTCACTATGGACTGGGATTCTCCCATTACAGCCACTTTACGTCCCCGATCCGCCGCTATTCCGACGTGCTGGCGCACCGTATTCTGGAGCGTAACCTGGATGGGCGGACCTACCGTATGGATAAAAGCAAACTGGAGGAACAGTGCAAGCACGTCAGCCTGCAGGAAAAAAAAGCGGCCGATGCGGAACGTGAAAGCATCAAGTACAAACAGGTGGAGTTCATCAAGTCGCGGGTGGGCGAAGTGTTCGAAGGCGTTATCAGCGGCTTTCTGGAGCGCGGCTTCTTTGTCGAGTTACCCGAATCGAAAGCCGAAGGTCTCGTCGAGTTCAAATACCTGGCCGATGCCTACACCCTGGAAGAGGGCAACCTGCAGGCGCGGGGTCGCCGAACCAAGCACCTGCTGCGCATGGGCGACCGGGTGCAGGTACGCGTCACCGGTGCTGATTTACAAAAACGCCAGATCGAGATGGAATTGATCGAAAAACACCACCCGGCGGCGGAGCAGGAACCGGCCGCCAGCGAAATAAATACCGGGAGAAAAAACAAACCCCGCAGCCGGTAATCCGGAAACGGGGCATTGTTCTCATGGTAGGCAAATAGTGTTTTTCAGGCTTATTAGCCGTAAAATATACTCGGTTCAGGTCTAATCCGAATTTAAACGCAGCACGATCAAAAGGTCACTACCGCTCTAGTGAATAGAGGCAACAATTTATCTGCAAGTTGCCCGGGGGAAACTGATCTCCGTACTTTTGTATGGTTATCATTGTATAAGTTGTTGATTTTCAATAATATCATTCGGTATGACGGGAAGTGATTATTTTTCAAAAAATATTCACTTCCCTTTCCGGTTTTCGCCTGGCATGCAGTTCCTTTGGCGACAAAACATCGCCGCCCATGCCGACCAACCGCCGCAGTTTCATCCGTCAAAGCGCTGCCCTGCTGGGTACGCTGGCCTTGCACCAACATCTGGCGGCCGCCTTCCCCAGCCTTGCGCCACCGGCAGTCCAATATGACGATCCCGAAGATGACTTCTGGCGGCAGATCCGGTTGGCCTATGCTGCCAGCCCCAATATTATTAACCTGAACAACGGCGGCGTAAGCCCCGCGCCCCGGGCAACCCTGGATGCGCTGGACTATTACAACCGGATGTGCAGTGAAGCGCCTTCGTACTACATGTGGCGCATCCTGGAACTGGATCGGGAACCGCTGCGGGACAACCTGGCCCAGTTGGCGGGCGTGAGCGCCGAGGAGATTGCGCTCAATCGCAACGCCACCGAAGCGCTGAACACCATCGTCTTCGGGCTGCCACTCCGCGCCGGCGACGAAGTGGTACTTTCCAAATATGACTACCCCAACATGATCAATGCCTGGAAACAACGCGAAAAACGCGATGGCATCAAACTGGTGTGGGTGGACCTGCGCTTACCGTCAGAGGATGCAGATTATCTGACGAACGCTTACACGGCTATGTTCTCGCCCCGGACCCGGCTCGTTCACCTGACCCATATCATCAACTGGAATGGCCAGATATTGCCGGTGCGGGCCATTGCCGACCGTGCCCATGCGCAAGGCATTGAGGTGCTGGTGGACGGGGCACATTCCTTCGCCCTGCTCGATTACCGCATCCCCGACCTCGGCTGCGACTACTGGGGCACCAGCCTGCACAAGTGGCTATGCGGACCTTTCGGTAGCGGTATGCTGTGGATTAAAAAAGAAAAGATCGCCGGGGTATGGCCGCTGTTGTCCAACGACCTGCCGCAGGGGGACAACATCCGCAAGTTCGAGTCGCTGGGCACCCGGAGTTTCCCCATCGAAATGGCCATCGGTTATTCGCTGGATCTGCATAACCTGATCGGCACCCGGCGCAAGCAGGAACGCCTGCATTTCCTCAAAAACTACTGGATGGAACAGGTGCGCGACGTACCGGGCATTGTGATGCAGACCTCGCTGCACCCCGACTGGGGCTGCGCCATCGGTACGTTCGGTTTCAAAGATAAAAAGGCGGGCGATCTGGTCGGACAGTTGTTTGAAAAATGGAAGATCCACACCACGGGCATCGAATGGGAGCAGATCAGTGCGGTACGGGTGACCCCAAACGTGTATACGACCACGGAGGAACTGGATAAACTGGTGCGGGCGATCAGGACGATGGCAGCGGGCTGAGGCGGTTCGCATACGATGTTGACTAACCCGGAATACAACTTTTGCACCAAATATCATTGAAAAAAACTTACCAGGAACAAGCCTATCCAACCCTCCATGCAACATATCCACTTCTCCATCGAAAACGCCGTTGCCCGGCTCACTTTCAATCGCCCGGAGGTCTTTAATTCGATGCACCACGCCATGCGCATGGAAATCCTGGCCGCCCTGCATACCTGTGGCGACGATCCCGGTATCCGCGCCGTGTACATCACCGGCACCGGACGGGCTTTCTGCGCCGGCGAGGACCTGCAGGAAGTAACTGATCCGCAGGGACCGTCGCTGGCCGAGATCATTTCAACGGGCTACAATCCGATGGTGTTGAAAATCAGACAATTGGAAAAGCCCGTCATCTGCGCGGTGAATGGCGTTGCGGCCGGGGCGGGCGCCAACATTGCGCTGGCCGCCGATATCACCGTGGCTGCGGCTGGGGCTACCTTCACCCAGGCGTTCTCCAAGATCGGCCTCATTCCCGATAGCGGCGGCACCTGGACCCTGCCGCGGCTGGTAGGTCCCCAACGCGCTGCCGCGCTGATGATGCTGTCCGATAAGATCACCGCCGCTGAAGCCGCCGCGATGGGCATGATCTGGAAAGTGTTTCCCGATGACACGTTTGCCGCGGACAGCCTGGCCCTCGCTGAAAAGCTGGCCCAAATGCCCACGCAGGGCCTGGCCCTCACCAAGCAGGCGCTCCGCCAATCGTTCGGCAACGATTTCACCGCGCAACTCGCACTGGAAGACCAACTCCAGACCCAGGCCGGTCAGACCAGCGACTACCGGGAGGGTGTGGCGGCTTTCCTGGAAAAAAGGAAGCCGGTTTTTACCGGCCAATGACCGGCGCCACACCCCGCTTTTCCACTTTTTCGCGTCCTTTGCGGGCCTGCGTTTGTATTGATCTGCTTCGTTGTCCGCCCGCAACCCCTGCTGCATGCCTAATTGGCTACAAAAATTCCGCATTTTCCGCCCCGGGCCTCCGCTCCGACGGGGATCGGGCCGTCCACTGCTGGTCGGGTTGCTGGTGCTGCTTGGGCTGGTCCTGCTGTTCAACCGCAAACTGCGCTACCAGCTTTTTTCTCTGCTTGAATACCCGCTGCATTATAAAGAATACAAACACTTCGGGATCCGCATCCCGAATGGCTACACCGTACACGGCATCGACGTGAGCCGTTACCAGCAGCGCGTGGACTGGGAACGGGTGAAGAAAATGAAGGTCGCCGGGATAAACATCAGCTTTGCTTTTATCAAAGCGACGGAAGGCAGCTGGCAGCAGGACCGGCAGTTTACCGAAAATTGGGCCAATGCCCGGGCCCAGGGCATCATTCGGGGCGCCTACCACTTTTTCCTGCCCCACATCA
>JBKJKS010000638.1:0-4133 GCA_046597295.1 Saprospiraceae bacterium | reverse complement strand
GGCAGCGCTCCAGGCCTGGGTCAGCGCCTCGGTCAGGGCTTCGATACGATCGACGTCCTGGGCCTTGAGGGCCTCGCGCAGGTCATTCAGCGCTTTCTCGATGTTCTCTTTGTGGTTGGCCGGTACTTTATCGCCGTACTCGCTGAGTTGTTTTTCCGTCTGGAAAACCAGCGAATCGGCGGCGTTCAGTTTCTCGGCCCGTTCGCGGGTCTGGCGATCCTGATCGGCGTTGGCTTCGGCTTCGGCCTTCATGCGGGCAATTTCTTCTTTCGAGAGACCCGTACTGGCTTCGATGCGGACATTCTGCTTCTTGCCGGTGCCTTTATCCATGGCCGTCACTGACAAAATACCGTTGGCATCCATATCGAAGGTAACTTCTACCTGCGGTACGCCCCGCGGTGCGGGCGGAATACCGTCGAGGATGAAGCGACCAACCGAGCGGTTGTCGCGGGCCATCGGGCGTTCGCCCTGCAGGATGTGAATCTCCACCTGCGGCTGGTTGTCGCTGGCCGTCGAATAGGTTTTCGACTTTTTGGTCGGCACCGTCGTATTGGCTTCGATCACCACGTCGTAAATATTGCCCATGGTCTCAATACCCAGCGACAGCGGCGTCACGTCGAGCAGCAGCATGCCACTGGTACCGGCGTTGCCGGACAGGATAGCGCCCTGCACGGCGGCGCCGATGGCCACCACTTCATCCGGGTTGACCGAACGGTTGGGCTTTTTGCCGAAGAATTTTTCGACTTCGTCCTGAATGCGCGGGATGCGGGTGGAACCGCCGACCAGGATGATCTCGTCGATGTCAGCGGATTTCAGGCCGGCGTCTTTCAGGGCCTTGCGGCAGGGTTCCAAGGTGCGCTGCACCAGCGGATCGGTCATCTGCTCGAATTTCGAGCGGCTGAGCTTGATCACCAAGTGCTTGGGCACGCCGTCCACAGCGGTGATGTAGGGCAGGTTGATTTCCGTTTCCGCGCTGCTCGACAGTTCGATCTTGGCTTTTTCCGCCGCTTCCTTCAGGCGTTGCAGGGCCATCGGGTCCTTGCGAAGGTCCATATTTTCCTGGCGCTGGAATTCGGCAGCCAGCCACTCGATGATGGTCTGGTCGAAATCGTCGCCACCCAGGTGGGTGTCGCCATTGGTTGATTTCACTTCGAACACGCCACCGCCGAGTTCCAGGATGGATATATCGAAAGTACCACCGCCGAGGTCATACACGGCGATCTTCATGTCGCGGTCGCGTTTGTCCAGGCCATAGGCCAGAGCGGCTGCGGTCGGCTCGTTCACAATGCGTTTCACATCCAGACCGGCAATGGCGCCGGCCTCTTTGGTGGCCTGGCGCTGCGAGTCGTTGAAGTAGGCCGGTACGGTGATCACGGCTTCGGTCACGGTTTCACCGAGGTAGTCCTCGGCTACTTTTTTCATTTTTTGCAGCGTGATGGCCGATATTTCCTGCGGTGTGTACAGGCGGCTGTCAATGTCCACGCGAATGGTATCATTGTCGCCTTTCGCTACGGTATAAGGCATCCGGGAGATCTCGGAAGCGGCTTCCGAGTGGCGCATGCCCATGAAGCGCTTGATACTGGCCACCGTACGCCGGGGGTTGGTAATGGCCTGGCGCTTAGCGGGCGCACCCACTTTGCGTTCGCCATTGTCCAGAAAACCGACGACGGAGGGCGTCGTGCGGGCGCCTTCGTCGTTGGCAATGACGACTGGCTCATTGCCGACCATGACGGCTACGCAAGAGTTCGTAGTCCCTAAGTCAATACCGATAATTTTTCCCATGTGTATGTATATGTTGTTGGATGGATTTGTTGAATGTCCGACCGCTGGGGTCTCCCGGTTTTTATCAATCGGTATGCCAGCCGGGGAAATCTGACGGATTGGCAGACAGAAGGGCCGCCAAAACGTAGTTTTGACAGGATATCGTTCGCCGCGTGACATTTTTTCCCCACTCGGTCTGGGGCTATGGTTGCCAAAGCGCCATGGTTACCGCACTGCTTCGTCCGTCCGCAATGAGTGAATGGCCGCTTTGACGGTTGCCCAACAAATCTGCTTTTTGCAACGTCCGAACGCAAACGGGTTAGCTACCTTTGACCTTTTTTCCACCATCCCTGAATTATTTACTCCCATGCAACGATTTATTGGCCTTCGTCGGCTCTTTGCGGGCCTGCTTGCGCTGCTTTGCGCTTTGCCCGCCGGCTTCGCCCAACTCTCCAACCACGGCCTGATCTGGCATTTCGGCAACCATGCCGGCCTCGATTTCAGCAGCGGCGTACCGGTGAAAATCACCAACAGTGCGATGGATTCCTACGAAGGCTGCTCGTCGTACTGCGACGCGAATGGTCAACTGTTGTTTTACAGCAATGGCGGCGGCTTTCTACAAAATGGTGTGAACGGATTGCGTACCGGCTACATCTGGAACCGGAATAACGCCGTGATGTACGACATGGGGCAGACCGAAGGCGGCGGCTACAGTTCCGCCCAGGGTACCCTGGTGCTGCCCAAGCCCGGCAGCCCCAACCACTACTACCAATTCACCGTGGATCATGGCCCCAGCGTGTTCACGTCGCCGATTGGCACCCACCGCGGCCTGCGCTACTTCGAGGTGGATATGGCGTTAAATGGTGGCTTGGGCGGTGTGGTGGCTTCGAACGTACCGGTTTTCCAGCCGGCCATCGAATGCCTCACTGCCATTCCCCATACCAATGGCCAGGATTTCTGGGTCATCACCGTGGACTACGTATCCCGGGCCTTTGTGGTGGTGCCGGTCACTGCCGCCGGGGTCGGGCAGCCGCAACTGCAAACGCCCGATGGTCAACTCGCCAACCAGAGCGCCCTGGTCATTAAAACGTCGCCGGATGGTCAATTTCTGTGTGCGGGTGGTGACTTGTACACCTTTGATGCGGCCAGCGGCAGCCTGGCGTTTGTGCAGGCATTGGGCGTTTCCGGATACACCTTCAGTTTTTCACCCAACAGCCAGTATTTGTACGGATTCGAGTCGGACGTTTCGGTCAATATCGTGCGCTTCGACCTGCTGGCCGCCGGTACGCCCAAGCAGCTGGTCAGTGGCGCACCGGTATTTACCTTCAATGGCCTGATGCAACTCGGTCCCGACGGCAATATTTATCTCGTGGAACAGCTGGAAGATGATTTCCTGGAAATCATTCCGCCGGTGAGTCTATCGGTGATTCGCTGCCCCGATGGAAATACGCCGCAGCTGGAGCGGGGCATTATGAAATTTCCCAGCGATATCGAGAACGCCGGCGGGCTGTTCACCTCCTTGCCCAACTTCGCCGACTACATTTTTGCCACGCCGCCCGCCCGGGATACGCTGGAGCGGGCTATCTGCGCTGCTCCGATCACCTTGCAGGCGCCCCGCCCGGGCACCCAGTACCAATGGTCCACCGGAGCGACTACCGCCGAAATCACCGTAGCCATGGCGGGGACCTACACGGTGGAAATAACCGGCGACTGCGGTCCTTCGACCACGGTTTTTCTGGTCCGGCCCGGCGGCGCGGAGGTGGAAATCACCACTTCGCCGATACCTGCCGATACCTGCCGGGCGCTGCCGCTTACCCTGCGGGCTGAAAGCAGCACGACGGGCACCCTCCTGTGGTCGAATGGCAGTACCGCCGATACGTTGGTCATTACCGAATTCGGAGTCTACACGGTGCGGCTGAGCTCCGTCTGCGGTGTAGCCAGCGACACTTTCCGGCTGTTGAAACCGCAGGCAGACTGTTGCCTGCCGGTTTTTCCCAATGCCTTCACGCCCAACGGTGACGGCGTGAACGACCGTTTTTCCGCCATTTTCGACCAGTGCGAGGTCGAATTTACCGATTTCCTGGTGTACGACCGCTGGGGCGAGCTGATCTTTCAAGGGTACGAAGCGACCGAGCAGTGGGACGGACTGACGCTGAACGGCACGGTGGCCCAGTCGGATGTGTACGTCTATACGCTGCGCTACAAACGCCGCGACCAGAGCGAAGAACATTTTGAAAAAGGCCAGGTGACGCTGCTGCGTTAGGGGCGATCCGTCGTCGGTGCATCCGGCCTTCATCGAAAAAACCGGTCCGCGTTATACGCGGCCCGGTTTTTTTACGCTTCGTACTGGCGGGACCTCCCGTACCGGCGGA
>JBKJKS010000208.1:0-7198 GCA_046597295.1 Saprospiraceae bacterium | reverse complement strand
GAAAGCAGTATTTTAGAATCGCCGTAGCGGACAATGGCATCGGCTTCGAACAGCAGTATGCCGAACGTATTTTCGAGCTTTTCCAGCGGCTGCACGGCCGGTCGGAGTACAAGGGTACCGGGATCGGGTTGGCCATCTGCCGGAAGATAATGCAGAACCACCAGGGCTATCTGCTGGCTGACGGGCATCCCGGCAAGGGATCGACTTTCACGATCTATTTGCCGGTTTGAGTTTTCTTCAGCAGATTATCCACCCGCTTCGGCAACAGGTAGTACAGGGGGACAAGAAAGAAAATGAACCAGCTGAACCAGACGGAGACCGGCGCCAGTACGATCGAGAGGAAGTAGAGCATAAAGCCCGGTAAACTGTTGCGAAATGTTTGCCGGCGCATTTCCATCGAGACGTCATCGTGGGTCAAATGACCGGTATAAATGGCGTAATAACTCATCACAGGAAAACAAGCAGCCGACATCATCAGCAGAAAACCGATCAGCATAGCCGCTGCCGGGCTGGTGGGGTGCGCGCCCAGAAAGGCGGTCCCGAATGGAATGAGCGATAGCCAGAAGAGCAGAAAATTGTTCAGCCACACGATTTTAGAATCGCTGTTGCGCAGCGAGTGGAAAAAGTTATGGTGATTGACCCAGAAAATAGCAATCATCAGGAAGCTGATCGCGTAGGCCAGGAGCCTGGGCGCCAGCGGGCGGGTCGCCGTCCACAAATCAGCCCCGGTAAAGTCCCTGGCCAGCTGCGGCAATTCCAGACCCAGCACCATGATGGTAATGATAATGGAAATCACCCCATCACTGAAATTTTCAATGCGGCTCGTGCCCGGCTGGGCGGGCGCCGTGCGGGGGGAGTCGGCCAGACGCCGGCGTTGGACGGCATCGGGCAGGCGAAAGCGGCGTGGTTTGGTGCGCATAGTGTTTGCTATCAAAAAGCTATGCCAGTATAGTGGGGAGCATGCACCATGCGCTTTGTGTCGCCTGGGGTGTTAAAACGAATGAACCCCACAGCCATGCTTACATTTGTGCTGAAACTTCTCCTCCATGCCTTTGTCCGCTACCAACCCGAACGCCATCATCAACGCTGCTGCTTATCTGGACGGTCGCCGCGTGGCCAACGTCGAGCTCTGCGACGTCGGCGCCATGCTCCAACAACCCGGCCGTTTCGTTTGGATCGGGCTGCATGAGCCCACCGAAGCCGTGCTGGAGCAGGTGCGGCAGGAGTTCCAATTGCACGAACTGGCCATTGAGGATGCGCACTGCGCCCACCAGCGGCCGAAGCTGGAAGCCTACGGCAACACGATTTTTATCGTGCTGCGCACCGCGCACCTGAATGCGCAGCACCATACGGAATTTGGAGAAACGCATTTTTTTGTCGGCCACAACTTCATCGTGTCCGTACGCCACGGTTCCTCCTTATCCTATACCGAAGTGCGGGCGCGTTGTGAAAGCAAGCCGCAGCTGTTGCGCCGGGGACCGGCATTCGCGCTCTATGCCCTGATGGATTCTATTGTGGATCAGTACTTTCCGGTGGTGGAAGGGCTCGAACAGGAACTCGATGCCATTGAAGAAAAAATATTCGGCAGCGCCCCCAGTCGCGAAACGACGGCCCAGATTTACCAACTCAAACGCGAACTGCTCGAGGTCAAGCGCGCCATTTCACCGCTGATCGACGTTTGCAACAAGCTGGTGCGTTTTGACCTGGAACTGATCCCCGAAGATACCCGGACCTATTTCCGGGACATTTACGACCACGCCATCCGCATCAATGAAATGGTGGACAACACGCGCGAGCTGCTGGGCACGGCCCTGGAAGCTAATTTCTCGCTGATATCCATTTCGCAGAGCGAAGTGGGCAAACGGTTCGCCGGCTGGGCGGCGATCATCGGCGTGCCGACCATGATCGCCGGGATCTATGGGATGAACTTTGAACACATGCCGGGACTGATCTGGGAATACGGCTTTCACGTGGTGCTGGTGCTGACGATGGCTTCCTGCCTGGCGTTGTTTATATTTTTCCGGCGGTTGGGTTGGCTATGAGGGGTACTACGGAAAATGGGTAATGCCGGCTTTCGTTTACCCGTCTGGGAGTTAGGTGGTCGCTATTTGTTATTTTTCTCTCCCTTCGTCTGGTCCGATGGTGCACCGTTTTTAGCCGCGTCTTTTTTCTCCGCTTTATCTTTCTTTTTAAAATAACGACGCAGCAGGAAATTATCCTGGGCTGCCCGCATATTCTCATCCAGTTTCGCGGTGCCGCCTTCCAGGTTGCGGAGGGTGGCTTTGAGATGCGCGGCCGATTGATCGTCATAGAGCAGCACGCCGAGGGGCGAGTTCTTGTTGTCGAGTTTGCTGGTCGCGTTGTTGACATTCAAACTGGCAGCCTTCAAATTGGCCGTTGCCTCCGCCGCCGTCGTGGTCAGATTTTGCAGCTGCCGGACGGAGGCCTGGACGTTCTTAAAGACCGTCGTATCGGTAACCAGGTCATTGGCCAGCGAACCTTCCTGATTGAGCTTGGCGCCATAGTCGGAAATAGCGGCCGTTAGTTTTTCCGCATGTGCAGATGATCTTTGCAGGGAAGCCAGCGTGACATCCAGGCTCTTATACAGGGATTCGTCTTGCAATAGTTTGCCAACACTGCCTTCTCCGCTCGCTATCTTTTTGCTAATCGCTTTGAAATCGGTCGTAATAGCGAGTATGTTCTTGTTGTTTTCTTGCAAAGTGTTCATCATGTCCTCGGTAGAGGCCAGATTTTCAATGGCCAGCATATCGCCGTCTTCTACGGGTTCTGCCTGGGGGGTACCGCCATAGATGACCACGATTTTATTGCCGATCAACCCGTCGGTGCTGATCTTCACCTTGGAATCCTTACGGATATAGGGCTGCGATTTCTCATCAATCTTGATCACGACCTGCACCTCTGATTCGCCGGAAAAACTCAGCTTGCTCACCGTACCGATCTTTACGCCGGAGAACCAGACGTTGTTGCCTTTCTGTAATCCATTGACATCTTTGAAGATAGCCGTCACCTCTATCTTTTTGACGAAGGTGCTGTGCAGATTGCCGACCGCGAGGATGCCCGCCGCCAGGAAGATCAGGCCTATGAAAATGAATAGCCCGACGACGACGGCGCGCTTTTTTGGTTCCGTGCTCATGGTTGTGTGAAATTGTAGTTGTAAAAATTTTTTGCTTCCTCGTCCTCGGCCTGGAACACCTCCTCGAAGGTTCCCTGCTGGGTGACTTTGCCTTCAAACAACATCACTACCCGGTCACCCACCGCTTTGGCGGCACTCAGGTCGTGGGTGATAATGATGGAACTGGCGTGATAGCGTTCCTGTACTTCGTTGATCAGGTCGTTGATGTCCCCACAGGTGATTGGGTCGAGGCCGGCGGTCGGTTCATCGTAGAGCATGATCTCCGGCTTGAGCATCAGGGTGCGGGCAATACCGATCCGTTTGCGTTGTCCACCGGACAGATCGGCGGGCATCTGGTTGAGTTTGTCGAGCAAGCCCACCGCCTCCAGCGTTTCCTCCACCCGCTGGTTAATTTCTTTTTGACCGAGGTTTTTAACATTGCGGATCAAGGGGAATTCCAGGTTCTCGCGCACGCTCATACTATCGTACAAAGCACTGCTCTGGAAGGAAAAGCCGATTTTCAAACGCAATTCGAGCAACTCCTGTTCGCTTAATTCCTCTACTTCCTGGCCCAGCACATTGATGCTGCCCTGATCCGGTTTTAGCAGCCCGGATATCAGTTTAATTAATACGGATTTTCCGGTTCCGGATCGCCCCAGGACCACCACATTTTCCCCTTTGAAAACGTCCAGGTCAATACCGCGCAACACTTTTAGCTCGCCGAATGCTTTGTGCAAGTCACGGATGGTGATGACACTCTGACTGGTATCTATGGTTCTCTTTTTATGTGCCATATCAATAAATGCGGACCCAGTTAGACATTTGAACGATCAACAATTCTTCAATAAATATCAGGAACATGGAAACGACCACTGCGGCGTTGGCGGCCTTGCCCACGCCCTGGGTGCCCTGGGTGGCATTATAGCCTTTGTAGGAGCTGACCATCCCGATGGTAAATCCAAACACGAGGGCTTTGACCATGGAGGTACCGACGTCCAGGAAACTGATTTGTCCGAAGGCCTCGGCGATGAAGGTGGGAAAACTGGTTTTTTCGTTCGTGTAGACGTTCAAAAAAGCCCCCATCATGCCCAGGAAAGCGCAGTACATAGCCAGTACGGGGATCATAAAAGTGGTAGCAATGACCCGGGTGACCACCAGGAACTTGAACGGGTTCGTCCCGGACACTTCCATGGCGTCGATCTGTTCGGTCACCTTCATCGACCCCAGTTCCGCGCCGATGTTGGAACCCACCTTGCCCGCACTGATCAAAGCCGTGACCAGGGGCGCCAGGGCCCGGATCATGGCGATGGCGATCAACGATGGCAGCCAGGAAGTGGCCCCGAAGACCGCCAGCGAAGGGCGTGACTGCTTGGTAAACACCATGCCGGTCACAAAGCCGGTGAGCGTGATCAATGGCAGGGACTTATAGCCGACTTCATAGCATTGCCGGATGATTTCCCGCCATTCAAAGGGACGCTGGAATGCCAGTCTGAAAAAACGGCTGACAAATTTGTACGCGCTATAGATGCCGCTGAACAGGTCGTCTAATCCATTGGTGAGGACATATGGCTTCAAAGCAGCGTTGGATGTTTTTGAAATGCTGGTGGAGGAATTACCGGTGTAACGATGTAGGAATTAAAAATTCGTGCCGCCTGAGGAAGGTGGGGCTTAGGTGGGAGGTGTGCAGGGCGTGCCTCAAAACGGGGTGTGCAGCACTGCTGGACCGTAAGGAGGCGCTCAGGATGCCGGATTACTTAGTCCACAAGCAACTCGCAGGCGAAGGGGGCGTTCAGTATTCATCCACTTTTATCCGCGCTTTGCGCAGCGCCATCTGTTGCCCGAAGCGCAGGGCGCGTTGCTGGGCCTGCCAGGCATGGAGGCTCTCGCTGAACGCCAGCAGCAGAATGCTGACCACCAGCAGCACATTGTGCAGCACTTGCACCCACTGGGTGTAGGCGTCGAAAAAGGGGTGAATCACGAACAGCCCGGCAGCAATGACCAGCGCGGACAAAAGCAGCATACCCACCGCGATGGCGCGGGTGCGGAACAGCCAGGCCGGGCGTTGGCGGAGCAGACAGCGTTGCAGAAAATGGATGGATACCCGCTCCTCCGGATAGATTTTGATGAGTTCGCGCAGCACGTGTTCCGCCTTGGCGAATTCCAGCATTTGATACAAAGACGCGGCTTTTTTAAACAGGGTGCGGGTAAACAGGTCTTCGCCGCCCCAGTTACTGATGTTGTGCATGATCAGCGTTTCGAGCAGGTGGTCGCACATCACCAGGTGCTTTCCGTTATTGCCCGTCTCAAATAAAGCGTCGGTATAGGCCAGCGTACAATCGAGCCATTCGTCAAAGTCCAGCGCCCGGATGCCATCTTCGAAACGTTCGTAATACCGCACCAGGCCATGGAAGTCGTTCGCTTCGATGGCTTTGAAATTGCGGTATAAACGCAAACGATTGGCCGGTAAAAAATTCATGCTGCGCTGATGAGGAGGAAGCGGTCACACCGGTCGCCTGGGTTGCCCCGAAGATACGGCTGCTAACTCCTTTGACAAGACTGATCTTCGATAAAGGTCTTTGTTTTTAACAATTATAATTTGTTGAGCGGGGTGTAGATGAGCGACCATGCTCCATTTTCTACACCCCAAAACCCTAATTCCGCCGCAGGGCCACCGGCATATCGTTGTCGTAGTCGCCGGTCAGGATGGGCGTTTGCACGTTATCGGTGTATTCGCGCACTTTGCTGTAAACGAAGGTATACAGCTCTTTGATGGTCACCAGGTAATCATTATTGACGTCGGCCTTTCCCTTCAGGCCCTGCAGGACATAGTAAGTGAACACGCCCTGGCGCAGCCCATGGTCTTCGAGCGAGAGTTCTTCGGCTTTCGACGACATCAGCAGGGCGATGCCCCCGTCCGTCTCTTCAAAGGCCTGGTAGTAGCGCTGGAGCGTCACGGGCGCCGGGCCTTTGGTGGCCAGGCTTGCGCCGTAGTTGAGCGTGCCGCTGTGGCAGGCATCGGCAATGCACAGTTTATGTTTAGCCTTGCTTTCCTTAAAAACCTCCTTGATCTCTTCGTGGCGCAATTTATTGTTGTAACCGTCATAGTCCACCGGCAGGAAGGAACCCTCGAGGCCGTGGCCGCTGTAGTAGAACAGCACCACGTCATTGGCATCGGCTTTTAGAAAAAACTGGCGCATGGTGCGCAGGATGTTGCTGCGGGTAGCGTCCTCGTCGATCAGTACGGCGATCTGCTCATCGGGTAAAGCGCCGCCTTCCGGACTTCTCAGGAAAGAATAAAAGAGATAGGCGTCGTCATCGGTGAATTTCAGCGAAGGCATGGACGTATAGCGACCAATGCCCACGACCACGGCCCAGATTTTCACCGTTTTGCTGGGATCGATGCGGATTGGATCGGCGGGGATTTCCTCCCGGGAATCCAGTTCACGGATCACCGCGCCGTTCATCCAGACGGCGCCGTATACCCGGCCCGAGGCGTAGTACATCACCCCTTCGCCGTAGGGCGCATTATTGGCCCATTCGCCCTCGTAGCGGTTACCGTCGGCGTAGTGGCAGACGCCGCGCCCGTTGGGGTAGCCGTCTTTGAATTCGCCGATCCAGCGCGAACCGTCCGGGTAGTCGTAGAAGCCCTGGCCGTTGCGGCAATAAATACTGCCGCAGTTGCGCAGGCCGGCCACGTCCGGTTTCGTAGTGTTAGGTTTGGTCGTGGTGGCAGGCTGGCTGCCCGGGGTTGGGCGGCTTGGCGCACCGGCGGTGGCCGTGGTCGTGCTCACCGCTTTACCCAGGTTCCAGGTCCCGGTCGTGATTTTACCGTCGGGGGTTACGATTTTGCCGGCGCCGTTTTTGCGATTGTCTTTCCAGCCGCCGGTGTAGTAAGCACCGTCGTCGTAGTACATGGTGCCCTGGCCTTCGAAGTTGCCGTTCACCATCTGTCCCTCGTAGCGCTCGCGGGTTTTGAAATAGTATTTGCCCTGACCGTTGGACTGGTCATTGACCCAGGCCCCAATATAACGGTCACCAATGACATAGGACATCTTACCCTGACCC
>JBKJKS010000459.1:0-3386 GCA_046597295.1 Saprospiraceae bacterium | reverse complement strand
AACCGCAACCGTTTCTTCTAACCGGCTTCCTGGCCGAATACTTTGCAGTCAAATGTGGCTGCTCCCGCGACGGGAGCAGCCACATTTGACAGCAAAGTATTCGGCCAGGAAGCCGGTTAGAAGAAACGGTTGCGGTTATCGCGCAGATCGGCGCTCTTTTTCATCGAATTTAAGAGGTTGGTCCGTACGGCAGCGGCGGCCTGCGAACTCACCTGTTTGCGGAAAAGCGTCAGATCGGCCGGTACCTGCACCTGCAGCTTCTCGGTGATCGGCTTCACGAGGTAGACGCCGCTGTTGCCGATGATCGGTCCGCTGGTCGCATCTTTGGCCAGGGTAAACACAGTACCCAGGATGCGCGGTTCGCCGCCGGCCTGCATCATGGACGTACCGCGGGCGGTATCCACCTGCACGCCCCATTGTGCCGCGAGGCTGAGCAGGTCGGTATTGGCGGCGATCTTGCCTTTCAGGATTTCGCCTTTCTTTTGATTGCGCACCTTCGTCTCCGCTTCCGGCAGGGCCTTGAGGGTAGCGACGCTGGCCGAACCTTTGTCAGCCATGCTTTTCAGCGCCGTCACCACGTAACGGCTGTCGAAATAGCCGCCATTGGCATCGCGGAAAGCGAACACTTCCTGGCTGACCTGGCCGGTTTTTGTTTTTTCATTGAACGCCCATTGCACGATGTCGCGGGAATACTCGCCGGCGCCCAGCTGACCGACGGTGAAATCATTGGCTTTCAGACCGGCGCTCGTCTCCACTTTCAGGTTCTGCTCGGTGGCCAGTTTAGTGAAATCGGCGAGGGTCTTGGCTTGCTGTACAAAGGCCACGGCGCGATCCTTCACGGTCCGCTGGGTCGACTCGCTGGGTTCCACCCGCTGGCTGATGTACGCGGCTTTCACACTGGGCTCGTTCTTGATAAATTTTTTGCCGGTTATTTCGATCAGGTGCCAGCCAAACTGGGTCTGTACTTTATAGGTCTTGCCCTGCTCGCCTTCGTAGAAGACGATGGCGTTAAATTCCGGCACCATAGCGCCGGCCGCAAACCAGCCGAGGTCGCCGCCTTTTATTTTGGAACCGCTGTCCGAGCTGTTCTGCTGCGCCAGGGAATCGAAGCGTGCTTTGCCGTTCTGAATAAGCGCCTGCAGGCTGTCGATGATCTTTTCCCCGCCTGGGTTGGCGGTTGGAATAAGAATATGGCGGGCCCGGGCCGAGTCGGCAATTGTTTTACGGTCCAGGATCTTGGCGATCGTCCAGGCGCCTCCATCGAGGTAGGGGCCGACGACCGTGCCAGGGGCCAGTTTCAGCAGCGTATCGGCAATAGCGGGCGGCAGGGCGCTTTTGGCTTTGTAGGTATTTTCCAGCACCCCGTTATTGGCGGCGATGAAAGTGGAATCGCTGGGAGCCGTGCGCAGACCCTCCACCAGTTTGGCGACCGCTTCCCGGTTGGCCAGGGTATCGGCAGCGGTGGGCAGCACGTCGAACGAGACGTAATTCACCACGCGGCCTGCTTCCGTCTGGTCGTACAGATGCGGATTTTGCTTCAGGTAAGCCGAAAAATCAGCATCCGTGAGCGGGGCTTCCTCGTCTTTCACCTTATCGTACGGAATGCGTACGTAGCAGAAGTCGATGCGCTCGTTGTTCTCGCGAAAGGCCATTTCCGCCTGCCAGCTCGGGGTATACATCCCCTTGGTCACCAGCGTGATGATCTTATTTTGCAGGCGGTCTTTAATGATTTCCTTTTCCTGCGTCGCCCAGTAGGCCCGGTTCAGCGGATCGGTGAACTGGCCGCCTTCGATGGCCGCTTTGATACTGGCTAACTGCTGGCGGTTCACCTGACCATCCGGGCCTTTGAAACGATCGGCGATGATCGGACTTGGACTCATGCCGAACTCCAGTTCTTTCAGTTCTTCGCCGTCCACGCCCAGGCCCAGTGCTTCCGCTTCCTGGTTGACCAGGGCGCTTTCCACGAAGTAGTCCCAGATCTGGCCGCGCACCTGGAAGGTGTTGCTCTTGGAATTGGCGTACACGAGTTTCTCGTAGTCCTCGAAATCGCCGCGCTTGATCTCCGTGCCGTTTACCTTGCCCAGCGAGTTGACGTCGCCGGCACTGTTGCGCTGCGCATTGGAAATGATCTCCATGAGGATGAAGCCACCGAGGGCCAGGGTCATCAGCGCAATAAGAATCCATCCGTTCTTCCGGATCGTCCCGATTAAAGCATCTTCAGATAATTATTTGATAATCAGAATGTTAGATACAAAAAACCTATGCTTTGAAAAAAGCAGACGCAAAGGTAAACGATTGAGGTGGAAAAAAGGAAAAATTTTGGCGCTGGTCGGACGGGTAGGTTTTATTGGTTTGTGTCCGTCTTTGGAGCCAATGCCCACTCAATTCAGCACATCCACCTCCAACACCACATCGAGCAGCAGCCGCAGGTCTTCATAGAACTCACGCACTGTCTCAAAACTGACGTTGCTGCGGAACAGCGAGGGTTCCAGCAGATCGCGGTCCTGGGTAAGGGCCAGGTAAATCTTGTCGCCGATGATGGAAAAATAGATTTCCTTCTCGCGGTTAAATTCCTGGTAGCGCAGCCGGAACTGCAGGATCGCCCGCTGCATATCCTCGGTGAGCACGTTTTGTATCCGCAGATCGGGCGTGGCATAGCTGTCAAAAAACGCTTCGAATTCCGGCAACAGGTGGTCGCGGATGCGCCGTCCGCTGCCGCGGTGAAAGGCCCGTTCGCTGCGGCTCAGGTACTTGCGGTAGGCGTCGGGCAGCACCAGCAGCTGGCCGTGCATATCCCAGCGCTGAAAATCGGCGATCAGGAACACGCCGTGGAACACGTAGTTGAGGCGGCTGCGGGCCTCCGAGAATTCCCGGACCCGCAGCTCGCAGATCTCGAAAGGCGTTTCGCGGACCTGCCCCCGGAGCAGGTCTTCACCGGCATAATCGGTAGCCACGGTAAAGATCTTGCTTTCCAGAAAACGCTCGGGCGGAATGAAGCCTTTCGGCTCATATCCTTCGAACCGGAAATTCACGTCGTTGTCGATGAAATCCATGAGCAAGCCCACGACGCGGGGCTTGAATTCCTGAAAAAATACCCGTACCCGATACACCAGGTAGGCTGCCCAGCAACCCACCGGAATGAGCAGCAACAGCGTAATAAAAAAGATCTGGATGTAGACCTGCAGGGCGATGATCCCTACCACCAGCAGCACACTCAGCATCAGCAGCCGTACCAGCCGCCGCCGCCGGTATTCCAGGTGCTGCAGCTCGGGGTGGATACTCTGGTTGTAGAAAAGACGGAAGTCCTGCAAAGGAATTAGGAGTCAGGAATTAGGAATCAGGAATCAGGAATCAGGAGACAGGAGTTAGGAATCAGGAGTCAGGAG
>JBKJKS010000355.1:0-2574 GCA_046597295.1 Saprospiraceae bacterium | reverse complement strand
GAAATCCACCGACTTCCCGCGGACCCTAAACCTGGCCATCCAGGACCTGTTGTCCAAAGCCGACCTGGCCAAGTATGCCCAGTCCAGCCCACCCGCCGCCTTTCATGAAAAGGCGATTGAAAAGGCGCGCGCCATGATTCAGGAAACCAAGTAACGCCAACTTTCAGTTGGCGCACCGGCGGGTGTAGCCGCCGGGAAGTCATGAAAAGTTATGCGCACATTATGCTGGGACGGCGGCTAAACCCGCCGGTACAGTGCACTACGGGAGCCGGCGCAGCAAGCGGTATTTCCAGTAGGTTTCCAGCGCCGACAGCCGGCAAATGGTGTAGCCCAGTTGTCCATCCCGAAAGCCGCCTTTGAGCACGTAGTTGCGCAGGAATTTCAGGCCCGGGCTGAACAGCACATTCATCCAAGTCCCCCTTTTCCCCTGCCGGCGCATCGCCTCGGCTGCGATGTGGGCATATTTCTCCGCCCGTTCGAAGTGTTCCTGTACCGTATAATAACTGTAGTGCAGCAGATCACCGGCCAGGTGTGCCTGGGTGCTCCCCGCCTGCATTTCCACTTTATCGTGCGGATTGGTACCGCCCCACTGACCGCGCGCCACGCGCCAGAGCCGGAGCTTCTGGTCGGGGTACCAGCCGGAATGGTAGATCCATTGGCCGCAGTAATTGGTCAGCCGGTTCATCGTGTAGCCATCGTGTTGCCAGTTGGCTTTCACCTCCAGAATGGAGTTTTTCAAATCGCTGCTCAACGCTTCATCGGCGTCCAAAGCGAGGACATAGGGGAAAGTGGCCTGCTGTAGGGCGTGGTTCTTCTGTTCGATGTGGCCGTCAAAGGGATGCTGCACAAACCGCAGCCCTGCATGCCGGCGGCAAATCAGTTCCGTCCGATCGGTGGAAAATGAATCCACTACCACCACTTCGTCGGCAATGCCCAACAGCGAGTCGAGGCAGCGACCGATGTTTTTTTCCTCGTTGTAGGTAATAATGACGGCGGACAGCTGGATCATTATGCAATTTTACTGACCCAGCAGGATCGGCGCATTATTTCTGCCGTTCATGAAAATCACCTTGGCATTGGGCGACGTGGCGATTTCCCGCTGGGCCTTGATCTGCTCGTACTGGATCAGTTTATCGGTCAGGGTAGAAGTCAGAATACGCTGGTAATCGGAAATACCCTGGGCTTCCACACGTTTGCGTTCGGCTTCCTGGCGCTCTTTCTCCAGCACGAATTTCATTTTCTGAGCATCCTGTTCGGCGTTGATCTTCGACTCGATGGTTTGCTTGACCGATTCCGGCAGCTGGATATTGCGAATCAGCAGATTTTCCAACACCAGGCCGCGCTCAGTGAATTCCTTTTCAATGGCTTGAAAAATCTTGACCTGAAATTCTTCCCGTTTAGTCGAGTACAGGGCGATGGCATCGTAGAAGACCGCATTGTCCCGGATTTTGGTCCGGGAAACCGGCCGTACGATCTTATCGAGGATATCGGTGCCGATATTGCGCAGGATGTCCGGCGCTTTTTCCGGAACGATGTGGAAGAGCACCGACAGGTCGATGACCACTTCCAAGCCGTCGGCAGTGAGCACCCGGATGGCGTCATCGCCCGTTTTGGCGCCCTCATCGCGCACCGCCGACATGGTGTAGTTCTGGGTTTTCACGTCGAAACGCTCCACATCGACCAGGGGATTGACGAAATTGAGGCCCTCGGTCAGCGCCCCCGCCTGTATCTTACCGAACAGTTTTTGCACGCCGACTTCGCCGGGCTGAATTTGTACGAAACAGGCCGACATGATGCCGACGGCGATCAGGCCGAGGCCGAACAGGCGCCCACCTTTACCAAAAGAGGCTAATGAGGGGTTGAGTTTAGAAACGGTGGTGGCTACGACCAAAAATACGAGGCCTAAAAAAACGAGGAACATATGGTGGAGAAAGTTTGAAAGATCGTGGAAAGATAGACCAAATGTGGCCCTGCGCTCCATCAGCAGGACCGCTATTTTCGAGCAATGTACAGCGAAAGTCGTCCAAAATGGGGGAATCGGTGTTTTGTCTGTCCCCCGTTTCCGACGAACGGCCCGAACGG
The DNA here is from genome assembly GCA_046597295.1 of Saprospiraceae bacterium. Classification (GTDB taxonomy): domain Bacteria; phylum Bacteroidota; class Bacteroidia; order Chitinophagales; family Saprospiraceae; genus M3007. Next base: position 492 of record JBKJKS010000355.1, on the reverse strand, counting down.
TTAAAACGTCTTTTACAAAATCTGGAACTGAATTATGGCAGCACCTTTTTTAACCGCCGAGTGGCGCAAACTGATCATGGCCAACTATGTAGTACCACCGGCGCTGCTGGAGCCGCATCTGCCCTATGGCACCGAACTGGATTTTTGGGAGGGCCAGTGCTACGTGAGCCTGGTGGGATTCATGTTCCTGAAAACCAAGATCCTGGGCGTGCCCTTTCCCCTGCACCGCGACTTTGAAGAGGTGAATTTGCGCTTTTACGTGCGGCATTTTGACGGAACGGACTGGAAGCGCGGGGTCGTTTTTCTCAGCGAGATCGTCCCGAAGCCGGCCATTGTCTGGGTGGCCAACTCCATTTACGGAGAAAGCTATAGCACCTGCCGCATGCGCCACCAGTGGCAAATGGAGGCGGAGTGTTTCCGGGTCGGGTATGATTGGAAAAGCTACGGCGGGGGGCCCTGGAACCGCATTGCCGTGCAAACCAAACCGCAGCC